>DXAV01000037.1 GCA_019116805.1 Candidatus Bacteroides merdavium
TGTTTGATGAAGTGGAATACGTATGGCCGAAACTGGGTTATCCTCCGTTGGTTACTCCGTTCAGTCAATATGTCAAGAATGTGGCGCTGATGAATGTAATGCAACTTGTCAAAGGAGAAGATCGCTGGACCATGATAGACAACCATACATGGGATATGATACTCGGAAAGAGTGGCCGCCTGCCGGGAATGCTTGCGCCCGAGATTGTGGAGTTGGCCAAAGAAAAAGGGTACGAGTTTGTGGACACCGACCCGCAGTCCAACTATCCCGATGCGTTGGATGAATACCGAAAGGAAATGGATGAGAACGGTTGGGAATATGGCGAAGACGATGAAGAACTCTTCGAACTGGCCATGCACGACCGTCAGTATCGTGATTATAAGTCAGGTGTAGCCAAGAAGCGTTTCGAGGAAGAACTGATGCGTGCCAAGGATGCTGCTCTGACCAAGGGGGCTGTGTCCGAGGAAGAGGTGAAGAAACTTAAGCGTGCCAAGGCCGATCCGATTGTGGCGCCGTCCAAAGGTCAGGTACTTTGGGAAGTTTCCGTTGACGGGCCTTCGTTGGCGCCGTTTGTGGGTCGCAAGTACCAGCACGATGAAGTGTTCTGCTACATTTCTACACCGTGGGGTGAATATGAAAAAATATATACTGGATTTACTGGACGTGTAGTGGAAGTCTGCGCCAAGCAGGGGGCGATGGTCAATAAAGGTGATGTGATAGCCTACGTTCAGCGCAGTGATATTTTCGCATAATCTGTTGCTTCATGGTCGGTTGTCGATAGGTATTGGCATGCATGGCGTGCATGCGGTAAAAAGCTTGTAAGGCAACAGGGCAGAGGGTGCATCGGTCCGATGCACCCTCTTTTTGTTTTTAAAACGCTTCCGTCATATTGAAATAGAAGAGGGTTTGGTTGTTTACCGTATTCTTGCCCAAGTCCAAACGGACGTTCATGCGAGGCTGTACTTCGATTCGAAGCCCCACACCATAGTTGGGCAGTACACCTTCTACCTTGACGGGATTGGGTCCCATAAAACCACAACCGCCCCATACGACGAATCCCAGATGGTTCACTATACGCTTCAGCCAGGTTTCCTGGTCGGTATTCAGCATTTGGCGATATTCGGCCATTACGATGTGCGACGACTTGTCGCGGTACTGTCCTTGATAATAACCTCTTAGGTCGAACGGGGTACCCGTCAACGCGTATTGAGTCAATGGGATGTTGTTTCCAAATACGTTCTTGGTTTGGGCCGTCCAGGCAATGACTTTGCGTTTACCTACCTCTTTATATTGGCGGTAGTCCAGCTCCAGGCGGTAGAAGTTATTTTCACTCCCGAATATTTTGTGATACATCATGCCCCGGAAGTCCAGGTAAACCCCTTTGTAGGCGTTGGCGGGTACGTCGCGGCTGTCATAGGTCAGCAGGAAGCCCAAGCCAGAATTGAAGTTCTTGTAGCCGTGGACAGTTCCTCCCGCTTTCTGGTAGGTTTGGTTTGCAACCAGGCCTTTGGCCGGATTGGTGAAGTGGTCGTAGTTGATATCAATCTGTGGTCCTGCGAAAAAGTCACTATTCCCCAGACGAAACAGAAACCATGGATTGATCTGCACGCCGCTATACCGGTATTGGCTGGTCAAGTCACTGCGGATATAGTCCCTGTTGTTGGTGTAGCCGATGTCATAGAAATTTTCGACCGTGTTCTTGTAGCTGAATTTTCCGAAAATGCGGAAACGATCGTGCTTGAAGAACAATTGGGGCTTGGAGAAGAGATTGATGCCTCCGTCGAACATGAACGCCAGTGCCATCGGCACGACCGAACGTTTCAATGTCGTGTCTTTCGGAGCCATGCTGAATGTCATTAGGGCACTTCCACCTATCAGTAATCCGAAATCTGGAGAATAACTCGGGCCGCCAAGAATATTATAGTGGAAATTGCGGTTGGCTTTTTTGAGTTTTCGCAATTCTTTTTTACTCAGAGGCGGGATAGTGTCGTTTGTGACCGCTGTATCGTTCTGTTGTTGGGCTTGTACGCCAGTCGCCACTAACGCAAACAGGAGCAGAATGGATATTAATTTCTTCATACTTATAGGAAATGTGCAGCAAAGGTATTAATTTTTTCAGAAATACTTAGTATCTTTGTTGCTATTAACATTGTATTTAATGTATTGTGATAGATGAAAAAACAAATTATTTCTGTGATTGTTCTGTGTGCGGGCCTGATGAGCGTGCAAGCACAAGACGATAAGGGAGGTATCAGCCAGGAAATGTTAGGGCAGATACGTCAGAGTTATCAAAATACGGCCACCGACAAGGCGTTGCGTAATGCCATTGGCAATAACAGTATTCGGAATTTGGCATTGAATCAGGAGAACTTGAAAGAAATGGACACTCATTTTTCCATTCGGGTAAAATCCAAGGGTATTACCGATCAGGCTTCTTCCGGACGTTGCTGGCTGTTTACGGGGCTGAATGTGATGCGTGCTAAAGCTATTGCGAAATATGGTTTTCAGTCGTTTGAGTTTTCAGAAATTTATCCGTTTTTTTGGGATCAGTTGGAGAAGGCTAATCTGTTTCTGCAGGGTATCATTGATACAAGCGATCGGCCGCTGGAAGATAAGACTGTTCAGTGGCTTTTCCAGCATCCGTTGAGTGATGGAGGTACCTTTACGGGAGTGGCGGACATTGTCGGCAAATATGGATTGGTCCCCAAGGAAGCCATGCCCGAAACCCATAGCAGCAACAATACCTCTATGATGTCCAATCTTATTTCATTGAAGTTGAAGGAATTCGGTTTGCAACTTCGCGAGATGGGTACACGGAGTGCCAAGCGTTCGGTAATGATTGAGGAAAAGACCAATATGCTCGGAACCATTTATCGGATGCTGGTTCTGAATTTGGGAGTTCCTCCTACGGAGTTTGATTATGTGCGTAAAGACGCTCAGGGCAATCCGGTGGAAACAGAGCATCATACGCCTATGACTTTCTTGGAAAAATATGGTGACAAGAATCTGTTATCCAATTATGTGATGTTGATGAACGATCCTAGTCGGGAATATTATAAGTGCTATGAAATTGATTATGACCGCCATCGCTATGACGGCAAGAATTGGACTTATGTAAACCTGCCTGTGGAAGATATCAAGGAGATGGCTATTGCTTCGTTGAAGGATAGTACCATGATGTATTTCTCTTGCGATGTAGGTAAGTTCCTCAATTCTAAGCGAGGCTTGCTGGATGTGGAGAATTATGATTATGAATCACTGATGGGTACTACGTTCGGAATGGATAAGAAAGCCCGGATACAGACCTATTCCAGTGGGTCGTCCCACGCCATGACACTGATGGCCGTGGACCTGGATAAGGATGGTAAACCCGTGAAATGGATGGTGGAAAACAGCTGGGGAGCAACTTCGGGCTATCAGGGCCATCTGATTATGACGGACAAATGGTTTGATGAGTATATGTTCCGCCTGGTGGTAGAAACCAAATATGTACCCGAAAAGGTGATGAAGCTCTTCAAACAGAAACCTATTCGTCTGCCGGCTTGGGACCCCATGTTTGCGGAAGAAAATTAAACTTTCGTTATTACTTTTCTGAAGTGCCATTTCAGTGCCGTAGAGTTCTTCTTTATGAGCCTGAAATGGCACTTTTGCATTGTTCGTGCTCGTTAACGAAAATCCATTACGGAAATTTCTCCTTAATTCCTTTCTTATTTATTCTTAAATCACATTCTTTTTTGCTAATTTTGCAGGCAAATTAATGAAACCATTATTTTAATCAACACATGGCAAATGTAATTAAGTTACGCAAAGGCCTTGACATTAACCTGAAGGGCAAAGCTGCCGAAGAGTTCTTCTCTGTGAAAGAACCGGGATTTTATTCACTTGTTCCCGATGATTTTACAGGAATTACTCCCAAAGTGGTGGTCAAAGAACAGGAATATGTGATGGCCGGGGGACCCTTGTTTATCGACAAGAACCATCCTGAATTAAAATTTGTTTCACCCGTAAGTGGTGTAGTGACGAGCGTAGAACGAGGTGCACGCCGTAAGGTGATGAACATTGTCGTTGAGGCTGCCACAGAACAAGACTATGAGGAATTCGGCAAGAAGGATCCGTCGAAGATGGATGCCGCGCAGGTAAAGGAACTGCTGCTCAATGCCGGAATGTTTGCTTTCATCCGCCAACGTCCCTACGATGTTATCGCAGATCCGACAGTGGAGCCGAAAGCAATTTTTGTTTCCGCTTTCGACAGCAACCCGTTGGCGCCTGACTTCGAATTTGCGCTGAAGGGTGAAGAAGCAAACTTCCAGACTGGTCTTGACGCTTTGGCTAAAATGGCCAAGACTTATCTGAGCATTAGTGTGAAGCAGAAAGCTGCTGCCCTGACGCAGGCCAAGAATGTGACTATCACTGCTTTCGATGGTCCGCATCCTGCTGGTAATGTCGGAGTGCAGATCAATCATATTTCGCCCATCGCGAAAGGTGAGACGGTGTGGACTATTGGAGCTGAAGCCGTTATCTTTATCGGTCGTCTGATGAATACCGGTCGTGTGGATATGACCCGAACGGTAGCCGTTACGGGTAGTGAAGTGAAGAAACCTGCTTATTGTAAGCTGAAAGTGGGTGCTTTGCTGACTAATGTATTCCAAGGCAATGTGACTACGGGTGAGGAACTGCGTTATATCAGCGGAAATGCGCTGACTGGCAAGAAAGTTTCTCCCAATGGTTTCTTGGGGGCTTTCCATAACCAGTTGACCGTAATCCCTGAGGGTGACGATGTGCACGAAATGTTAGGTTGGATCATGCCGCGTTTCAATCAGTTCAGCGTGAACCACTCTTATTTCAGCTGGCTGATGGGCAAGAAGGAATATGAATTCGATGCCCGCGTCAAAGGAGGCGAACGTCATATGATTATGTCCAACGAATATGACCGTGTGTTCCCGATGGACATCTATCCTGAATATCTGGTGAAAGCCATTATTGCAGGTGACATCGACCGCATGGAGGCGCTGGGTATCTACGAAGTGGCTCCCGAAGATTTTGCCTTGTGTGAGTTTGTATGTTCATCCAAGGTGGAAGTTCAGCGCATCGTACGTGCCGGACTTGACATGCTTCGTGCTGAAATGGCATAAATTGTAAGTTGTAATTTGCTAAATTGAAAATAAATTAAATGAAAGCGTTAAGAAATTATCTCGACAAGATAAAGCCGAACTTTGAAGAGGGCGGCAAATTCCACGCATTTCGCTCGGTGTTCGACGGTTTCGAAACATTCTTGTTTGTACCCAACACCACCTCGAAATCGGGAACGCATATTCATGATGCCATTGACAGCAAGCGTATCATGTCGATGGTGGTCATTGCGTTGATACCGGCCTTGTTGTTCGGTATGTACAACGTAGGTTATCAGCACTTCCGTGCTACGGGCATCGAAGGCAGTTTCATCGAACTGTTTGGCTATGGTTTCCTGGCTGTATTGCCCAAAATCATTGTATCTTATGTAGTGGGTCTGGGTATCGAATTTGTGGTTGCCCAGTGGAAGAATGAGGAAATTCAGGAAGGTTTCCTGGTATCTGGTATTCTGATCCCGATGATTGTGCCGGTTGATTGTCCGTTGTGGATGCTGGCTATTGCTACTGCATTTTCTGTTATTTTTGCCAAGGAAGTATTTGGCGGTACGGGTATGAACGTGTTCAACGTAGCCCTTATCACTCGTGCTTTCCTGTTCTTTGCTTATCCTACGAAGATGTCCGGTGATGCCGTATGGGTTTCTGGTGACTCGATCTTCGGTCTTGGCCAGACGGTAGATGGCTTGACCGTGGCTACTCCTCTGGGCATTGCCAAGACTTCGCCCGTTGCTCCCGATTTCTCTTGGGACATGGTGACGGGTTTGATACCGGGTTCTATTGGTGAGACAAGTGTGATAGCCATTGCCATTGGTGCCGTTATTCTTTTGTGGACAGGCATCGCCAGCTGGAAGACCATGCTTTCTGTATTTGTGGGAGGGGCGTTGATGGCTTGGATATTCAATGTGGCAGGTCCTGATACGGCTGTGGCCCACATGCCTTGGTATGAGCACTTGGTGTTGGGCGGTTTTTGCTTTGGTGCCGTGTTTATGGCTACTGACCCTGTTACTTCAGCTCGTACGGAGACGGGCAAATATATCTATGGTCTTCTTATCGGTGCCATGGCCATCATCATCCGCGTGCTCAATCCGGGTTATCCTGAGGGCATGATGCTCGCCATCCTGCTGATGAACATCTTTGCCCCGCTCATTGACTATTGCGTGGTGCAGAGCAACATCAACCGCCGTGCCAAACGTGTGGCCGCCAAATAAGTCTAACCATTAAAACCGAACGTTTGATATGAATACTAATAGTAATAGTTATACTATGATTTATGCTTCGGTAATGGTTATTATCGTTGCATTCCTGCTGGCATTTGTCAGCTCTTCGTTGAAAGCTACGCAAAACAAAAATGTGGAAATGGACACGAAGAAGCAGATACTTGCCGCTCTGAACATACGTGGCGTGGCCGATCCTGACGCCGAATACAGCAAATACGTGAAGGATATGCTGATGAACGAGGACGGTACGCTGACCGAGAATACAGGTGCCTTTGCCACCGGTTATGAGAAAGAAGTGAAGGAGAACAACCGCCTGCATGTGTTTGTAGCCGAGATTGACGGCGCTAAGAAGTATGTTTTCCCTGTATATGGTACAGGCCTTTGGGGAGCCATTTGGGGGTACATCGCCTTGAATGACGACAAGGATACAGTGTACGGTACTTACTTCTCACATGCTAGCGAGACTCCAGGTTTGGGAGCCGAGATCGCGGGTGAGACTTTCCAAAACGAGTTCAAGAATAAGAAGACGTTAGAAAATGGCGAGGTAACTCTGGGGGTAGTGAAGTTTGGTAAGATTGAGAAACCCGACTATCAAGTAGACGGTATCTCCGGAGGTACTATTACCTCTGTGGCCGTGGACGCCATGATAAAGAATTGCTTAGGCAACTACAAGAAGTTTTTAACCAATAATGAGGGGGAGGAATAATAGACTATGGGACAATTGTTTTCAAGTAAAAATAAAGAAGTGTTCGCCACACCGCTGGGCATGAACAATCCTGTCACCGTGCAGGTGTTGGGTATCTGCTCCGCATTGGCCGTAACCGCTAAGTTGGAGCCGGCTATTGTGATGGGACTTTCCGTAACCGTCATTACGGCATTCTCCAATGTAGTGATTTCGCTTATCCGCAAGACCATTCCCAACCGTATCCGTATCATCGTGCAGTTGGTAGTAGTGGCCGCGCTGGTAACTATCGTGAGTGAGATTTTGAAGGCGTTCGCTTATGATGTGAGCGTGCAGCTTTCTGTATATGTAGGTTTGATTATCACGAACTGTATTTTGATGGGACGTTTGGAAGCTTTTGCCATGATGAACGGTCCGTGGGAGTCATTCCTCGATGGTTTGGGTAACGGGTTGGGCTATGCCAAGATTTTGATTATTGTGGCGTTTATCCGCGAGTTGCTTGGATCGGGCACGTTGCTCGGTTTCAACATCCTGAACTATGAGCCTATCAAGAATATGGGTTACGTGAACAACGGCTTGATGCTGATGCCTCCGATGGCGCTTATCATCGTGGCATGCATCATCTGGTATCAGCGTGCCCATCATAAAGAGTTGCAAGAGAAATGATTTCTTGGATAGAAAACGAATAAAATAGAAATATCATATTATGGGAGAATTTTTTAGCTTACTCGTCCGCTCCATTTTCGTGGACAACATGATATTCGCCTTTTTCCTCGGCATGTGTTCATACTTGGCTGTGTCGAAGACGGTGAAGACATCCGTGGGCTTGGGTATCGCCGTGACTTTCGTGCTGGTGGTGACCCTTCCCGTCAACTATTTGTTACAGACCAAGGTGCTGGGTCCTGATGCTATTATCGAGGGGGTTGACCTCAGCTTCTTGAGCTTTATCCTGTTTATTGCGGTTATCGCCGGTATCACTCAGCTGGTGGAAATGATTGTAGAGCGTTTCACTCCTACGCTTTACGCCCAGCTTGGTATTTTCCTCCCGCTGATTGCCGTAAACTGTGCCATCATGGGTGCTTCGCTCTTCATGCAGCAACGCATCAACTTGGGCGCAAGTGATCCGAAGTACATTGGTAGCGTTTCCGATGCTATCTCCTATGCCCTTGGCTCAGGAATTGGCTGGGCATTGGCTATCATTGGGTTGGCTGCCGTGCGCGAGAAGATGGCTTACTCCGATGTTCCTGCTCCTCTGAAAGGTCTGGGCATCACGTTCATCACCGTGGGCCTTATGGCTATGGCGTTTATGTGTTTCTCTGGTTTGAACATTTAATTAAAGAAAGGAGCGTAACAAATGGATATGAATTTGATATTGGCAAGCGTGGGGGTATTCCTTGTGGTAATCCTGCTGCTTGTGGTAATCCTGCTGGTAGCCAAGAACTATCTGGTGCCGTCAGGTAACGTGAAACTAACTATCAATGGCGAGCGTGAATTGGAAGTGGCTTCTGGAGGCACGTTACTCAATACATTGGCTGTCAACGGTGTGTACCTTTCTTCCGCATGCGGCGGCAAAGGCTCGTGCGGGCAATGTAAGTGTCAGGTACTTGAAGGAGGTGGGGAAATCCTCCCCTCTGAGGTACCCCACTTCAGCCGTAAGCAGCAAAAGGATTATTGGCGCTTGGGATGCCAGGTGAAGGTGAAAGGCGACATGAGTATCAAGGTGGCCGAGAGCGTTCTTGGCGTGAAGGAATACGAGTGTACCGTCATTTCTAACAAGAACGTGGCTACGTTCATCAAGGAATTCAAGGTACAGCTTCCCGCTGGTGCCCACATGGACTTTATCCCTGGTTCGTATGCGCAGATTAAGATTCCTACTTTTACGATGGACTATGATAAGGACATCGACAAGAGCCTGATAGGAGATGAATATCTGCCCGCATGGCAGAAGTTCAACATGTTCTCGTTGAAGTGCGTCAATCCTGAACCTACTGTACGTGCTTATTCTATGGCTAACTATCCCGCCGAGGGCGATGTATTCATGCTGACTGTGCGTATTGCTACTCCTCCGTTCAAGCCCGATCGTAGCGGCTTTATGGATGTAAATCCGGGTATTGCTTCTTCTTACATCTTTACCCTGAAGCCGGGTGACAAGGTTATCATGAGTGGTCCTTACGGTGACTTCCATCCGCATTTCGATTCCAAGAAAGAAATGATTTGGGTTGGTGGTGGTGCCGGTATGGCTCCGCTCCGTGCACAGATCATGCACATGACCAAGACATTGAATACACGCGATCGCGAAATGCACTATTTCTACGGAGCTCGTGCCTTGAACGAAGTGTTCTATTTGGACGACTTCCTCGGCCTGGAAAAGGAATTCCCCAACTTCCACTTCCACTTGGCACTCGACCGTCCCGATCCTGCAGCCGATGCAGCAGGCGTGAAATATACTCCGGGCTTCGTTCACACCGTTATGTATGAAACTTATCTGAAGAATCACGAAGCTCCCGAGGACATCGAATACTACATGTGTGGTCCTGGACCGATGTCGAATGCTGTTGTCAACATGCTCGATGGTCTGGGTGTTGAGTCATCCAGCATCATGTATGATAACTTCGGCGGATAATCCTCGATAAGCACTCAATCTTATAAAGAAACGCGGATGGCGCGGAAAACTGACGATTTTATTTTCGTCGCTTTCCTGCCATCCGCGTTTTGTTTGCCTAGCTTAAACTTCTTGTTTGCCTAGCTTAAACTTCTTGTTTGCCCAGCTTAAACGCTCTGTTTACCCAGCTTAAACATCCTGTTTACCCAGCTTAAACATCCTGTTTACCCAGCTTAAACACTTCGTTTGCCCAGCTTAAACGACAGCTTTCTTGGGTTGAAAGGGAATGGTCAGGCAATGCCCAGCAGTTCGATTTCGAAAATCAAGGTGGAGCCACCCGGTATGCCGGGCTGAGAGAACTTGCCGTAGCCCATTTCGGCGGGCAGGTAGATTTCCCATTTGTCGCCTACGCACATCTGTTGTATAGCGATAATCCAGCCTTCAATCAGGTCACTTAGCCGGAAAGCGGCCGGTGTGCCTCCACGGCTGCTGTCGAACTTCTTGCCGTTGATGGTCCAACCCGTGTAGTGGGCGGTGACGATGCTTCGCGGGGTGGGGTGCTTGCCGTCGCCGGCTCCCGAAGCCAGTACTTTGTAATAGATGCCTTTGGGCAGAGGCTTGACGCCTTCTTCCGCTGCTTTTGCAGCCAGCCAGTCTTTGTTGGCCTGGATGTAATCTTTCTTTGCCATATCAATTCGGATTTTGGGGCAAAGATAAAAAAGGATTTCATAACTACCTACATTGGCTCCGTAAAGTCCCTCTTTAGCGTGCTAAAGTGCCACTTTACGGGTGCTAATGTAGGTGTTTAGGATGGGGCATGTAGCTAATGGATTTTTAATCTTCCCGGGTATATTCCTCGATGTCGCGGATGGCTTCCTTGGCTTTGCGGCGTTCATTCCTGAGGTACAGCAGACCGAAGATGGCTCCGACCACAAACCCGACACCTCCTCCGGTGCAGATGGATTCTCCGTTTTCTTTGGGGTAGCTCTCAATGATGAACCAAACTATCCATAACAGGGCGAACGGCAGTCCGAAGCACAGCCATTTCAGCCCCAGACGGTTCATGCGTATCAGGGCTTTGCTGATGTCCACCAGGTTGTCGGTCGATATTTCTTGAATGTTTACGCCTTTGTGGCTGTATATCTGATAAAGGCAGGCGGCAATCAGAAAGATGGAAGTAACGACGCAGAACATCCATGAATAGTCCATCCTGATGAAGAACATATTGCAATAAATCAGAGCGAACGGAATTCCTATATACATGAGTCTCTTATTGCGATTGATATAGGCCAGTTTTTTTCGGGTGGATTGCATCATCATTTTTTCGCTGATGATGGTTTCTTTGGCCAGCTTGTCTTTCAATAACCGGATTTGTTGTTTCATCTCTTCCAGTTCGAAGTTATCTTGATAATTTTCCATACTGATGCACTTTTAGTGGTTCGACATTTTTTTTAACTCCTCCTTGATGCGATACAGGCGCACGGATACGTTCTTGGTTGAGATGCCGACGATGGCACCTATCTCTTCGTAACTCATGTTTTCCAGCCATAGCAGGACGATGGCACGGTCGAAGGGCTTGAGCCGATGGATGCGGTCGTAGAGCTGTCGGATTTGCCGGGAGTCCTCGTCCTTGTCTTCAAACAGGTTGATGTCCATGGTCAGTGGAAGGGTGGCACGCTTCTGTTTTTTCCGTTCGTAGGAGATGCAGGTGTTGAAGCTCACTTTCCAGATCCAGGTATCAACGCTGCTGCGGTTCTGGAAAGACGCGTAGCCTTTCCACAGATTGATGAGCACTTCCTGAAACAGGTCGCTGACTTCATCGGAATCTTTCGAGAACATGAAGCACACCGTGTAGATGGTGCTTTTGTGCTCCCTAATCATTTGCGCAAATGTAGTGTCCAATGTTTCCATATCGAATTGAGTAGTTGTTTTTGTCCGTTAGACGCAGGTGCCGACGGAAAAACTACACAAAAATAGAACTTTTTGGGGAGGAATATAAGAAAGTGCTAAAGAGTGACTGGCCGATTGTAGTATTAAGGCGCTGATTTCGTGGAAATTCACGGATCATTTTTTATTCTTTTCCATGCTCTCCCGCGTAATCCGCGCCTTAATATACACTTTATATTTTCCGGATGACGGTACGTGCTATTGCTTCTTCAGCGTGAACTCCAATTTCTGCAATCCTAATTTATAGACATTTGCAAGAATCAGTGCGTAATGCAGTTCTTCGCCTGCCTGCATGGAACCTGTGATGTGATTGAACTCGTCCTCCGGAACTACATCCTTGAACATCGGTCCCGATGAACCGTTTCTGATCAGGCGGATTTCATCGGTAAGGGGTGACAAAACATAAACATAAGTTGCCATATAGGGGATACGTTGGAGATCTATCCAATTCGGATCATCTTTAGGGAGAATGTTTTCAATCCAAAGCCTGGCCATATCATAAGATGGTAACAGGTCTCCGTTATTATATCTTATATTACCTTCACTGTCAACCAACAGCTCTTTTCCCATAGCAATAGCATACTTGTTGATGGGGCATGATTCTTCATATTCGATATCTTCTTCCGATTGGATTTCTTTGTCATCCGGTGTCTCAGGCTCAGTGACAAGCCGGTCCTGAAGAATGGATACAAGCGTATAGGTGCGGTCTGGGGCATCCATCGGCGGATTGGCAAGAATGGTTCTTTTGACCCGAAGTTCATATTCATGCCCTCGTTCGTAGGTGAAGCCTTCGATGGCATCGAAAGCAAGCGGTTGCCATTCTTTGAAATTGTCTTCGGTCTTGACGAGCATACATTCTATGGGGTGTTCTTTATCGGTATCGAATAAAGCATACATGATGCCTGTTTCCGAAGAAACTGACATGGCAATTTCCTTCACGATATCTGTCGGCTTGTCGTCGTCATTACAAGCTGTCCATAAGAAACAAACGAACGTAAACAGGAAAATAATAAACTTGTTCATAGTTATACGGATTCTCTATGGACTCAATAGAGGTTTTAGGTTTGGAATGCAGAAACGTGAGCCGGTTATGCCGTTTTTCAAGTATGAGACAGGCATAGCGTTTCTTCTTTTTCTCTCTCATGCGTATAGGTTGGGAAGGATATTCTTAACCTGATTACAAAGATAGTAAACCTGTTATAAAATTCTAGCATCGGACGTAATTTTTCCTTTTCGTTTGCTCAAAGCTGTTTGCTTTTGAAATGGAAATGTTATCTTTGTACTGAGGTGTACCATTATTAAGCGTATGAAAAAAAGTCTGATATTTTGTCTGTTTATCCTTTGTAGTCTCTGCCGGGTGCAAGGGCAAACTGAAGTTTGCCTGGTCGGGACGAAGCATGAACCCTGTGCGTACTTCAATAGCGACAGTGTCTATGCCATTCTGTTGCGAGTACAGCCCGATGTCGTGTTGATGGAGCTGGATTCTTCTTTTTTCGACAAAAATTTCCGCTTCGACTTGGAGAAGTATCCTGACCTGCTTTCGACTAACGAAACCATAGGAGCGCACCGCTACCAGCAGGAACGGGATGTCGATTTACGTCCTTTCGAAATTACGGGTCGAAATGAATGGTATCGGGAGCACCGGTACTTTGAACGGCAGGACAGTATGTGGCGCGGCGCAATGTCTTTGTATCGGGCGGATAAACTGAGCCGGAAAAATCGGGAAGATATGGAGCTGATCCTCCAAGTGATGAACTATAATGATATGAAATTCGCTTCACCGCGTGACATGAATTCCAGCATGACGATGGGATACTTGTCGCTTCGTGAGTATATTCTTTATCAGAAGTTGGTATCCATTGTGGAAACGGAGGAGATGCTCAATCATTGGCGAGGCTTTGTTCGTCTTTGGTCGTCCCGTTGGTATGAGCGCAACGAGGTGATGGCTGCCAATATCCGACAGATGGCCGAAGCCTATTCAGGCAAACGTTTGTTGGTATTGGTTGGCCTGGAGCACAAACCCGGACTTCTGAAGTTGTTGAAGGAATGTGACGGGTTGGTGCTTAAAGAGTATTGGGAGTTTTAGAAGTAAGGCTGTGGGCGGGTAAAAGGAAATATCTGTTGGAGTTGGGGTGTTATTCCATAGATTTTCTCTAAGTTTGTCGAAACCAAGATTGGATTGAACGATGAAGACAACCGATATACTTGAAAATCTGAAGATAGAACAATTGAACCCGATGCAGGAAGCCGTGGGCAGGGCATATGGGGAATGCAGAAGCCTGATAGTGCTTTCACCTACCGGTTCGGGCAAAACGTTGGCATTCCTGTTGCCGCTGGTACAACGGCTGTCGGTCACTACAGAAGAAGTGCAAGCCGTGGTGCTGGTGCCTTCGCGCGAACTGGCATTGCAGATCGAGGGTGTGTTTAAGGCCATGAACACGGGCTTCAAGGTGATGAGCTGTTATGGCGGCCGTCCGGCTATGGACGAACACCGCACGATGAAGAGCCTTAAGCCGGCGGTCATCATAGGAACGCCCGGCCGCATGAACGACCACCTGCATAAGGGAAATTTCGGAGTAGAACAAATCAGGACACTCGTGATCGATGAGTTCGATAAATGTTTGGAATTTGGTTTTCAGGAAGAGATGGCCGAAGTGGTGGGTCAGCTTCCCCGACTGGAGAAGCGAGTATTGCTTTCGGCTACCGATGCCGAAGAAATTCCTCAGTTCACGGGAGTGGAAGAAGAGGATAGGAGAGTGGTGAAACTTGATTTTCTGGAAGGTGAAGCCGTTTCTTCTCGCTTGAACTTGCAACAGGTGTTGTCTCCCCAGAAAGATAAGCTCGACACCCTGTATAGGTTGCTTTGTTCTGTGGCCCACAAGCAGACGCTGGTATTCGTCAACTATCGCGAGAGTGTGGATCGTGTGGCTTCCTTTCTGAAATCGAAGAAATTCCCATGCGAAGCCTTTCATGGCGGCATGGAACAGCCCGATCGTGAACGGGCGCTCTACAAGTTCCGAAACGGCAGTTCGCCTGTGCTGGTATCGACTGACCTGGCTGCTCGTGGGCTTGATATTCCGGGTATCGAGAATGTGATTCATTACCACTTGCCCGTCAACGAAGAAGCTTTCACCCACCGCAACGGACGTACAGCCAGATGGGATGCCACTGGCTCGTCGTTCCTGTTGCTGCATGCCGAAGAAAGTCTGCCTGCATACATCCCTCAGGATATTCCTGTTTTCGATTTACCTGAGGAAACACCCAAACCTGTCAAGGCCCGTTGGACTACCTTATATATTGGTAAGGGGAAAAAGGACAAGCTGAACAAGGTGGACATCGTGGGCTTTCTATATAAGAAAGGTGGATTGTCGCGTGAGGATGTAGGCCAGGTTGACGTGAAGGATCATTATGCCTTTGTAGCTATCCGACGCAGTAAGGCAAAACAGGTGCTTTCCTTGGTTCAGGGTGAAAAAATCAAGGGATTAAAGACATTGATCGAAGAAGCAAAGTGATTATTGAGCCTGTTTTAACTTACATTTTGTAAACTTTATGTGGGGGTGTTTCCTTGAAAATAAGTGTATGTTTTACATTTTGATACTTGTTTGGCTCGCTTATTGCTATCTCTACATAACAAAATAGTGTATTTGTAGTGTATAAGGTAATAAAAAGGAAAGCATTCTGCCCTAAAAACTGAGAAAATAGATAGAAAAGTTTGGATTATAGAAATAAATCCGTAATTTCGCCTTGTCGTAAGACATAAATAATGCATCGTATAACCAAAACATTTGTTACAATGAAAAAGCATAATTTCAGTGCAGGACCCTCCATTCTTCCGCGTGAGGTCATCGAAGAAACAGCTAAAGGCGTATTGGATTTTAATGGATCTGGACTTTCTGTTATGGAAATCAGCCATCGGTCCAAAGATTTTCAGGCCGTGATGGATGAGGCGGTTGCCTTGTTCAAGGAATTACTGAATATTCCTGACGGTTATTCTGTCCTGTTTCTCGGTGGTGGTGCCAGTACCCAGTTCTGCATGGTTCCTTATAACTTCCTTGAAAAGAAGGCTGCTTATCTGAATACGGGCGTATGGGCTAAGAAAGCTCTGAAGGAAGCCAAAGGTTTTGGCGAGGCTGTAGAAGTAGCCAGCTCGGCAGAAGCTACATATACCTATATTCCGAAGGACTATACCATTCCGACGGATGCTGACTATTTCCACATTACGACGAACAATACCATCTATGGTACGGAAATCCTGAAGGACATTGACTCTCCCGTGCCTTTGATTGCCGACATGTCGTCCGATATCTTCTCTCGTCCAATCGATGTATCCAAATATATTTGCATCTATGGCGGTGCTCAGAAGAACCTGGCTCCTGCCGGCGTGACGTTTGTCATCGTAAAGAACGAGGCTGTAGGTAAAGTTTCCCGCTACATCCCGACTATGCTGAACTATCAGACGCACATTGACGGTGGTTCCATGTTCAACACGCCTCCCGTACTGCCCATCTATTCGGCCATGCTGACTCTTCGTTGGGTCAAGGCTCAAGGTGGTGTGAAGGAAATGGAGCGTCGTGCCATCGAAAAGGCCGAAATGCTGTATGGCGAAATCGACCGCAACAAGCTGTTTGTGGGTACGGCTGCCAAGGAAGACCGTTCGCGCATGAACATCTGCTTCGTGATGGCTCCCGAATATAAGGAACTGGAGGCCGACTTCCTGAAGTTCGCTACCGAAAGAGGTATGGTAGGTATCAAGGGTCACCGTTCGGTAGGCGGTTTCCGTGCGTCTTGCTACAATGCCATGCCGAAGGAAAGCGTACAGGCTTTGATCGACTGCATGCAGGAATTTGAGAAACTCCATTAATTCAAATAAACTAATTGTAGTTCACCACAGATTGCACAGATTACCACAGATACTCTTATGGGATGATGACTGTGATGATGGTGTGTTCTGTGGTGAATTCTTTTTTCAACCATTTAAAACACTATAGTTATGAAAGTATTGGTAGCAACCGATAAGCCGTTCGCCAAAGTGGCTGTTGACGGCATCCGTAAAGAAATAGAAGCAGCTGGTTACGAACTGGCTTTGTTGGAGAAATATGGTGAGAAGGCCAAATTGCTGGAGGCAGTGGCCGATGCCGACGCCATCATCATCCGTAGTGACATCATAGACGCCGAAGTGCTCGATGCCGCCAAGCAACTGAAGATTGTGGTACGTGCCGGTGCGGGATACGACAACGTGGATCTGGAAGCCGCTACAGCTCACAACGTATGTGTGATGAACACGCCGGGCCAGAACTCCAACGCCGTGGCTGAGCTGGCATTCGGTCTGATGGTGATGGCTGTACGCAATATGTACAATGGTACTTCCGGTTCTGAGCTGAAGGGTAAGAAGCTAGGTATTCATGCCTATGGCAACGTAGGTCGTAACGTGGCACGCATCGCCAAGGGCTTCGGTATGGATATCTATGCTTACGATGCTTTCTGTCCGAAAGAAGTGATCGAGGCCGATGGTGTGAAGTCGGTTGCTAGCGCTGAAGAGCTTTATTCGACTTGCGACGTCGTTTCTCTGCACATTCCTGCTACGGCTGAGACGAAGAATTCCATCAATCACGCCCTCGTAGGCCGCATGCCGAAGGGTGGTTTGTTGGTGAACACGGCCCGCAAGGAAGTCATCAACGAAGCCGAACTCATCCAATTGATGGAAGAACGTGCCGACCTGAAGTACATGACCGACATCATGCCTGCCGCTCATGAAACGTTTATGGCCAAATTCGCGGGTCGTTATTTCTCTACACCGAAGAAGATGGGTGCCCAAACCGCTGAGGCCAACATCAATGCCGGTATCGCTGCCGCCAAGCAGATTGTCGGCTTCCTGAAAGACGGTTGCGAGAAATTCCGTGTGAACAAGAAATAATAGTAATTCAGATTTCAGAAACTGTAACATGGCAACAATCAAACCATTCAAAGGCGTCCGTCCACCACAGAATCTGGTGGAGAAAGTGGCATCACGTCCTTACGACGTATTGAATTCTGAAGAGGCACGCGCCGAAGCAGAAGGTAACGAGATGTCCCTCTATCACATCATCAAGCCCGAGATTGATTTTCCTGTAGGCACCGACGAGCACGATCCGCGCGTCTATCAGAAAGCAGCCGAGAACTTCCAGATGTTTCAGGACAAAGGCTGGCTGGTGCAGGATGAGAAGGAAAACTATTATATTTACGCCCAGACAATGAACGGCAAGACGCAGTTCGGCCTCGTGGTGGGTGCTTACGTGCCCGACTACATGAACGGCGTTATCAAGAAGCACGAGCTGACCCGTCGCGACAAGGAGGAAGACCGCATGAAGCATGTCCGCGTGAACAACGCCAACATCGAACCGGTATTCTTTGCCTATCCCGACAACAAGACGCTCGATGCCCTCATTGCCCGCTATACGGCACAGAAACCTGTTTATGACTTTATCGCTCCGGGTGATGGCTTCGGACATACGTTCTGGATCATTGATCAGCAGGAAGATATTGACATCATTACGCGCGAGTTCGCCAAGATGCCTGCCCTCTACATTGCCGACGGACATCACCGTAGTGCCGCCGCTGCCTTGGTAGGTGCTGAGAAGGCCAAGCAGAACCCCAATCATCGGGGCGACGAGGAATACAACTATTTCATGGCTGTCTGCTTCCCAGCTAATCAGCTGACCATCATTGACTACAACCGCGTGGTGAAAGACCTGAACGGCCTGACGCCCGCGCAGTTCCTCGAAGCAGTGGGCAAGAACTTCATCGTGGAAGAAAAAGGTACGGACATCTACAAGCCCGCGTGCCTGCACAACTTCTCCCTCTACCTGGACGGCAAGTGGTACAGCCTGACGGCCAAGCCGGGCACTTATGACGACAACGACCCCATCGGCGTGCTCGATGTTACCATCTCCTCCAACCTCATTCTGGACGAGATACTCGGCATCAAGGACCTCCGTTCGGACAAGCGCATCGACTTCGTGGGCGGTATCCGCGGGCTGGGCGAGCTGAAGAAGCGTGTGGACAGTGGTGAGATGAAGGTGGCTCTGGCCCTCTATCCGGTCAGCATGAAACAGCTGATGGACATTGCCGATACGGGCAACATCATGCCACCCAAGACGACGTGGTTCGAACCCAAGTTGCGTTCGGGGCTCATCATTCACAAGTTGGAATAAAAGGTGCGGGGAGAAGATGTCCCCGCCAAGATAGATACGCCCTTTCCCGTGAAAAAGAAAACGGTGCTTTTCGGATACGAAAGCATTGTTTTCCTTAGTGGAAAAGGGCGTATTGTTTATTGTTGGTCCAATATCTGTCGGGCGGCTTCGGCTCCACTTTGGATGATGCGGCGGGCGTGGTGGAACTCCATCATGTCGTAGTCGTGGGCAGACATCTGGATAAGGATGTCGGGCTTGAAGCGTTCGATGTCGAAGCGGGTGATTTGTTGCATCATCAGGCGCGACGATTCGGACAGGAGTTTGTAGGGGGTCATGCGGCGACGTTTGCCGTTATCGATGGGAGCGTTGACATCGACGGCTACAAGCAGGTCGCCCGGCGTACGGATGGCGTGGCGCAGGGGCAAGGGATTGAGTAGGCCGCCGTCCACCAGTATGCGTCCTTCCGTACGAACGGGACGGAACACCATGGGGATGGAGATGGAGGCGCGGATGGCGTCGAACAGGCTGCCGGAGGTGAACTTTACTTCCTGCTCGCTCAGAATGTCCGTGGCTAGGGCGGCGTAAGGCAGGGGCAGGCTTTCGATGGGCACGTCGGGAACTATCTGTTTCAGTTCGCGGATGAAGCGATTGCCCTTCACCAGGCCGTCGCGGCTCAGGGTGAGGTCGGCTAGTTGGAACATCTTGCGCTTGTCCCAGCTGCACAGCCATTCTTTGCATTCGGCCATCCGTCCGGTGGCATACATGGCACCCACCATGGCTCCCATGGAGCTGCCGGTGATGGAGGCGATTTCGTAACCATATTCCAGCAAGGTCTCTATTACACCGATGTGGGCAATGCCTCGGGCACCGCCCATAGAGAGTACAAGGGATATTTTCTGTTTCTCCATAAGTTTACAATGAATAATATATCATAGGGAGGAGCGGTCAGAAACGTTCGTCGTCGCGCCGTTCTTCGATGGCGTTTTCTGTTTCACTTCTCTCTAGGCGTGCACCGCAATATTTACAGTAGGAAGCTTCAAAATCGTGACCGTCACGGTGACAATGAGGACAGCGTCGCTTCTCCAGCTTCTTGTGTTCGCTCACCATCGTGGCCGAGACAATGCCCGTGGGGACGGCAATGATGGTATAGCCGATGAGCATAATGACGGCTGAGATGAAACGTCCCACTGGCGTAACAGGTGTGATGTCGCCATAGCCCACAGTAGTCATGGTGACGATGGCCCAGTAGATGCTGTTGGGGATATTGTTGAATTGAGAGTTTGGGGCATCGCCTTCGATGGCATACATCACCGTGCCCATGGACGTGACGAGGATGAGCACGAAAAAGAAGAAGATGAAAATCTTCGGTGCACTGATCCACAACGACCGCAGGAGCAGGTTGCCTTCGTTGATAAAGGTGAAGAGCTTGAAAATGCGGAAGATACGTATGAGACGGAAGGCACGGATGACGAGCAGGTAGTGTGTACCGTGGAGAAAGAAACTCAAGTAAACAGGCAGTGTAGCCAGCAGGTCAACGATACCGAAAAAGCTGAAGATGTACTTCCGCGGCTTTTTCAGGCAGTAGATGCGTGCCAGATATTCAATGGTGAAAACCAGTGTGAGTACGTATTCCAGTACCCGCAATACGAGGTAGGCCGAATGAGGAAAGATATGCATGCTCTCCAATATGACGAGCAGTACGCTTAGTACAATACTTCCGATGAGGATGATGTCGAACAATTTACCTTTGGGCGTGTCCGATTCGAATACGATGGAGTAGATTTTCTGTTTCAGCTCCTCATTGTGCAGGAAGTGGTGCCAGCGTTGGCGCAGGGCGGAAAAATATTTCATAATGTTTTTTGCTGCTTATTATGTGGCAAAGTTAGCAATAAATATGAAATAAGCCCGCACGGTTCGTCACGAATGGTGCGGGCTTCAGGTTGACTTCATAATGTTGATTTATGAAGAGAGAGTAGATCTAGTTAACATGGTATTTATTGATCGGCGCCTCCTCCCAAAGCGTGGTAGAGGTTGATGACCCCCTGTATCTCGCTATAGCGGTCAGACGCCAGTGTTAGTTGGGCTGAAAGGAGTGATTGGCGGGCAGTAATCACTTGCAGATAGTTCACCGTGTCATGCTCCATCAGCAGTCGGGTATCCGATACGGTAGTTTCCAGTTGCTTCACTTGTTCCTGATCCAATAGAATCTGTTCGCGGGCAGTCTGCCATTGGATAAGGGCGTTGTTCACCTCCTGACCAGCGTCAAGCAGTGACTGTTTGAAGGCCAGCACTGCTTCCTGCTGCTGAGCCTTGGCTATTTTCAGGTTGGCGATATTCTGTCCGCGATTGAAGAGTGGTTGCACGAGTGAGCCTACTGCCTGCAGGAGCCAAGCACCCGGATTGGTGATGGCTGTTCCGCCACTGTTGGTCCATCCTGCACTTCCGCTCAGTGTGATGCTGGGATAGAAGGCCGATCGGGCAGAGTTGGTGGCATAGAAGGCCTGCATCAGCGAGGCTTCAGCCTGACGTACATCCGGACGCCGCGATAGAAGTTCGATAGGCAGGCCGACAGACATGCGGTCGGGGAACTGCTGGCCGTTCAGCGTGCCTCGCTCGAGGCGGTGAGGAACTTCGCCGATAAAGACGCATAAGGCATTTTCCTGCTCGGCTACCTGTCGCTGGAGTGAGAGAAGCGATGACTCGGCACTGAGACGCGAGGCTTCTGCCTGACTCAGCGTAGCACGGTCGGCTTCTCCTGCTTTCATCAGGGCGTGGAGGGATTTGACGTATTCACGCCAGCTTTCTGCTGTTTGCGTGGTGACTCTTACCTGTTCGTCGAGCATCAGCAGGGCATAGTAGCTGTCGGCTACGGTAGCTATAACCTGTGTCTGCATGGCCTGTCGATAGGCCTCGCTCTCAAGTAGGGCAGCGCGAGCACCACGTTTGGCGTTAGTCAGTTTTCCGAAGAGGTCGATTTCCCACGAGGCGGATCCTCCCAAAGAATAGGTTTTCTGCGTCTTGCTTTCGTCGAAGCTGGAGAGATTTCCTTGTGGGTCGAGTTGCAGGGATGGCAGGTAAGCCAGTTTGGACGACATCAGGGTGGCCTGTGCTTCCTTAACGCGCAAGGCAGCCGTCTGCAGGTCGGTGTTGGCCTCCAGGCCACGGCGTATGAGCGACTGGAGGCAAGGGTCAGTGAACAGCTCTTCCCATCCTAGCGAGGCGATGGACGAAGCTGTGTCGGGAGCGGCGTCGGCGCGGTAGAGACTGTCAGTCTGTACCGTGTCCAAGTCGGGCCGTTCGTATTTGTTGTATATGCCGCAACCGGTTGTCAGTAAGGACAGGGCGGCTATTAATATCTTTTTCATTCTCTTTTTTCTGTTATGGTTTGTATAATTGTCAGTCCTCCTCATGTTTGCGGGCAGGCATCAGTCTCTCCTGTAAGGTCTGGAAGACAATGAACAGTGTGGGTACTACGAAGAGCAGAGCCAATGTTCCGACGATCATTCCACCTACGGTTCCTACACCTAGGGAGATGTTACCGTTGGCTCCGGCACCTGAGGCAACAACCAGCGGGAAAAGACCGATGATCATCGTAAGGGCAGTCATCAGAATGGGACGTAAACGGACACCGGCTGCCGATACAGCTGCCTGTGCGATGGTCATACCCTGTCGGCGACGGGCTGAGGCATATTCGGTCAGCAGGATAGCTGTCTTGGCCAGCAGACCGATCAGCATGATGAGGCCAGTCTGCATGTAGATGTTGTTTTCCAGTCCCCACATCTTGGCAAAGAGAAAACTTCCCATCAGTCCGAACGGTACACTCAACATGACGGCCAGTGGTACGAAGATACTCTCGTACAGAGCGCAGAGAATGAGGAAAACGAAGATGATACAGATGGCGAAGATAATAACCGTGTTGCTTCCACTTCCGGCTTCTTCACGCGTGATACCACCAAATTCATAGCCGTATCCTACGGGCAATGTTTCCTTGGCTACTTCGGCAATGGCGGCAATGGCTTCACCCGTACTGTAACCATCGGCCGGAAGTCCGTTCACCTGAATGGAACTGTAGAGATTGAAGCGGGTAAGGGTTTCAGTACCATATACTTTGGTCAGGGTAACGAACTGGCCGATGGGAGCCATTTCGCCGGAAGAGGTACGTATGAACATATTGTTCAAGGCATCTTTGTCCAAACGATAGGTTTTGTCGGCCTGTACCATGACACGGTAGAGTTTGGAGAAACGATTGAAGTTGGACGAATAGTTTCCACCGATGAAGCCTGACAGAACACTGAGGACATCAGTGGTTGTAACACCCGCACGCTGACATTTGGCGGCATCCACTTCGACGGTGTATTGCGGGAACTTCGTGTCAAACGAGGTATAAGCCATTTGGATTTCGGGACGCTGATTCAGGGCGGCGATGAAATTCGTGGTATATTTCTGCAATGTGTTGATGTCGCCTCCTGCACGGTCTTGTACATAGAGCTCGAAGCCGCTACCCATACCATAGCCCATGATGGTAGGTTGGGCGAAAACGAAGAGCTTGGCCGATTTGATATTGGCTGTGCGGCGGTAAATCTCATTGATGACGGCGTTGATGTTGTCTTTGCTTTCCGTAGGTTCGTCCCAAGGCTTCAGTTTGATGATGAGCATACCACCTGACGGTGCCTGTCCACCCATCATGCTATAACCGCTGACGTTGGAGTAACGGGATATCTGGGGAATGTCTTTGATACATTTCTCGACTTCAGACATGGCTTTGATGGTTTGCGAGAGGCTGCTACCCGGAGGAGTGGTGACATTCATAAAGATACAACCCATGTCTTCGTCGGGCACCAGACCCGTCTTGGTCGTTTTCATCAGGACTACCAGCAGGGCGATACTGGCTACCAATGCTGTGCCTACTACCCATTTACGGCGGAAAAACCACTTTACTCCGCCTTTGTAGCGAAGTATCAAGCGATTGAACGAAGCTTCAAAAGCCTGATGGAAACGGGAAGAGAAACTCAGTTTCTGACCGGTGGAAGCATCAATATGAGGTGTCATGATGAGCGCACACAGGGCTGGACTCAGGGTAAGGGCGTTAATAGCCGAAATACCCACGGCAACAGCCATGGTCAGACCGAACTGCATATAGAAGGTTCCACTGGTGCCTCCCATAAATGAGGAGGGAATGAACACGGCCATAAAAACCAATGACGTGGTGACAATGGCAGCCGCAATGCCGTCCATGGCACCTGTTGTGGCTTTATAAGGTGAGCGTACACCTTCATCGAACTTGGCCTGTACCGCCTCGACCACCACGATGGCATCATCCACCACTGTACCGATAACCAACACGAGGGCAAACAGTGTCAACAGGTTGAGGCTGAAACCGGCTATATAAAGGAAAGCGAATGTACCTACCAGAGACACGATGATGGATACAGCTGGAATGATGGTGGAGCGTACGCTTTGCAGGAAGACATACACAACAAGGATAACGAGGATGATGGCCTCAATCAAGGTCTTCACCACTTCGTTGATGGAGGCGTCGAGGAAGTCCTTCGTACTCATCAGGTCGGTCAATACCAATCCTTTTGGCAACTCTTTGGCTATTTCTGCAGTCAGTTTGTCGATTTCTTCAATGATTTCGTTGGCATTGGAGCCGGCTGTTTGCGAAATCATACAAGTGGCACCCGGATGACCGTTGATCTCACCGTTGTAGGCATAACTTTGGGCGCCTAGTTCTACTTTAGCGATATCTTTCAGTCGGAGCACTTCACCGTTCGCAAGTGATTTAATGACAATATTGCCGAATTCTTCGGATGTCTCGTATCGTCCGCGGTATTTGAGGGTGTACTGATAGGTGTTTTCCGAATCTTCGCCTAACGTACCAGTAGCCGCTTCCACGTTTTGGTCGCCAAGAGCACTGATAACGTCATTGGGTACCAGCGAGTACTGAGCCATGACCTGCGGATTGAGCCAGATACGCATGGCATAGTCGCCACCCATTACATTGACGTTACCTACACCTGTGATACGCGAAAGTCGTGGTTCAACATTGATTTTGAAGTAATTGTTGATAAAGGTCTGGTCGTAACTGTCGTCGGGACTATAGAGAGCCAGAATTTTCAGCATACTGTTCTGTCTTTTCTCTACGGTTACACCAATCTTGGTCACTTCGGCCGGCAGAAGACCTTCGGCTTCGGATACACGGTTCTTGGTATTGATGGTAGCCATGTCGGGATCTGTTCCTTGCTTGAAGTAAACGGTGATGCTTCCTGAACCGTTGTTGGTGGCCGTAGAGGTCATGTAGGTCATGTTCTCCACACCGTTGATGGCTTCTTCCAGCGGGACAATGACACTCTTCTGCACAGTCTCGGCATTGGCACCTGTGTAGCTGGTCGAGACTGATACGGTAGGCGGTGCGATGTCGGGATACTGTTCCATAGGTAGATTGAACAGGCTGATGAGGCCCAGCATCAATATCAACACCGATATGACGCATGCCAGGATGGGACGGTCAATGAATGTTCTGAGTTTCATAACATATTCCTCCTTTCAGATTTAGTTGGCAGGCGTGTTGGTGGTTGGCTGGTTGCCTATTACGGTTCCTTCCTGAACCAGGCCTGCGCCTTCGGCAATAATAGTCTCTCCTTCTTCCAGTCCGTTTTCTACGATATACTCTTTTCCGTTGTTCACAGGGAATACAGTTACTTGGGAAGAAGTAGCTTTTCCATCCACTACTTTATATACGAATATTTTGTCCTGTATTTCAAAAGTAGCTTCCTGTGGTATGATGAGTACATTCTCTTTTATATAAGGAAAGACGACAGTACCGCTTCCGCCGTTACGCAGCATGTGTTCTGGATTGGGAAAAGTAGCTCTCAGGCTGACGGCGCCTGTACTGGTATCAATTGTTCCGCTGATGGCATCAATGCGTCCCTTGTGTTCGTAGATCAAGCCGTCGCTGAGTTTCAGTTCCACTTCAGGCATTTGCTTCAATGCTTCGTCCAGTGTTTTGTACTGGCGTACCAAAGAAAGTACTTGGCTTTCGGTCATGGAGAAATAGACGTACATCTCGGTGTCGTCGGATACGGTGGTAAGCGGTGTGGAGATGGAGGCATCTACCAAAGCTCCTACACGATAGGGCAACATACCTGAAACTCCGTTGACGGGACTTTTTACTTCGGTGTACGACAGATTGTTACGTGCGTTCACTTCTTCGGCTTTGGCTTGTGCCAGTGTGGCTTCGGCTTGCAACAGACTGTTACGGGCTGTTTGTAGGTCGAAGGCCGACACGACATTCTCTTTGAAAAGTTGTTCTTTACTGTCGGCTGTCAGACGTGCCGTAGCGACCGATGCTTCGGCACTTTTTACGTTGGCTATGGCCGTTTCAAGTGCTGCTTTGTAGGGTACTTGATCAATGATGACCAATGTTTGCCCTTTTTTCACCTGGGCACCTTCGGCAATACATACTTGGGTGATGGTTCCACTGACCTGTGGGCGAATTTCTACACTCTGCCGTCCGTTGATGACGGCTGTATAACTTTGGCTCAGGGTACGTGTTCCGCGTGACACTTCCATTGTTTTGTAGTTTCCTCCGTTCATATTCAGAGGAGCATTCTTACATGCGGTGGCAAGCAGGAGGCAAAGACTCCATATGCTTGCACGTGAAAACATTCTTTTCATTCTTAACTTAATTCATTTAAATGATTTTGGCGCAAAGTTATCGGCAATGTGGTGGCTTCTTTTGGTTTGATTTCACTTCAGATTGGTTCAAAATCCTGTATTACCACTTTTTTGCTTTATATTTTTTAATAAGTGAAAAAAGGCTTCGCTCTTTCATGGCTTTCCTTTATATTTACCCGCAAAAAGGTGAATTCCATTGAAAAAGGTCGCTGGAAGAGAGAGAATGCAGGTGATTTCATAATTAATTGATAAGTGAAATATGGTGAATCTGAAGAATTTCGTTCTCGACTGGTTGGGACCGGACCTGGTGCATGCCGGCATCGTAGAAATGGCAGCCTGTGGCGATGAAGTGGTAATGGTGAAATTGGCAGGGAATTGCCTGACGTTGGGACGAAAACTTCCCGATGGTGAACATCACGTCAGCATGCTGATGACAGGTGGTGAGCTGCGGCTGACTTTGAATGGCGACCGCATGGGTTTTTTTGCTCCTGCTTATATTGATTTTATAGCTTCCAACCGATGGAAGGATGTGACGGTCGAAGGAGAGTTGGAAGGTTATCTTTTGGTTGTGGAGCGGAATTTCTTTCTAGAAACGACTACCAAATTGCGTTCTCGGATATCGGAAAAGATGATGGTGTATGCCCAAAGACCTTTTGTCTCGTTAAACCCAGAAGAGCTAACAGGACTTCAGGACCTCTTTTCTGCTTTGTATGCTCTGATGGAGGCTGAAAAGAATGGAATCTTTCATCGTGAATTGGTACAGAGTATGTTGCGTGCCTGTCAGTGTGAGTTGTGGAACATTGTTTTTCGTCAGGATGAGCCTGTGGAAAAAGCGGAGGAACCTTATCATTTGGGAGAGCTGGTAGCTCGTTTTCTTTACTTGGCCCATACCTATTGTTGCGAGCGTCATGAAGTGAATTGGTATTGCGAACAGTTGGGCGTGTCGCCCAACGCTTTGACAGCTGCATTGAAACGATTTTATGGGAAAACGGCCCGCAACATTATAGACGACTTGCTTATAACTGAAGCAAAGGTTGCTTTGAGGAATCCTGAATTAAGCGTGCAGGATATATCCGACAAACTATGCTTCAGTGACCAGTCGGCTTTCGGTAAGTTCTTCAAACGTTATTGTGGAATGTCTCCTGCTCTCTTTCGGAAGGAATATATGGCGCAATAAGTTTTATCATATTTCTTTTAAAATCCGTTCGATGGTCCGGCTGATGTTCGCTTGCGCCACGTCTTTTTTCATGGCTGTGCTGAGGGGCATATCTGGAGGGGTGGTGGCATATACTTGACTGAATCCGGCTGAACGGAGTATTTCTTTGTCGGTTACTTGGCCGGCTACCAGAACGACAGGAATGCCTGTCTGACGGGCCTCATTCAGTATGCCTGCCGGAACTTTCCCCATCGTTGTCTGCCGGTCGGCACGGCCTTCGCCCGTAATGATCAGATCAGCTCCCTTAATCTTGTCTTGAAAACCGTTAGTTTCCAGCAGCAGACTGATGCCCGGACGGAGTTCGGCGTTCAGAAAGGCAGCCAGTGCACCACCCAATCCTCCTGCGGCTCCGGCGCCGGGTAGGGTGGCGATGTTGTGTCCTGTCGTTTGTTGGTAGAGTCCGGCCAGGTGGCGCAGGCCTCTGTCAAGCAGTTGCACCTCGTCGGGGGTGGCACCTTTTTGTGGAGAGAAGATATAGGCAGCACCTTCGGGACCGTAGAACGGATTGCGGACATCGCAGGCTGCGGTACATCGGACGGTCTTCATAGCTGGGTGGGCAAATGAAGTGTCTATTCTGTTTACTTTTTCCATGTCGCAACCCCTTCCTTCCAGTTCCTGGTTCTGGCGATTTAGAAAACGGATGCCCATGGCACAGAGCATGCCCATTCCTCCGTCGTTGGTAGCACTACCTCCTAATCCGATGACCAGGTGGTTGCATCCCTTGTCGAGGGCATTGCGCATCAGTTGGCCTGTCCCGCGGGTAGTAGTCAGCAGAGGGTTGCGTTGGTTTTCAGGTACGAGGGTAAGTCCGCTGGCTGAAGCCATTTCGATGTAGGCCGTTTGTTCATCGGGACTTATCAGATAACGCGCTTCCACTTTCTTGTCCAGAGGTCCCTGCACGCGGAGATGTACTTCCTGTAAACGCAAAGAAGAAAGAGCTTCCAGCATACCTTCGCCACCATCGGCTATCGGGATGCAAACGGTTTCGGCTTGTGGATATACCAGTCGAATGCCTTTGAGGGCGGCGGATTCGGCTTCGGCGGAAGTGAGGCTCCCTTTGAAAGAGTCGATGGCAAGGACTATCTTTCTCATGATTTCAGTGAATTGCTGTGCTGCAAAATTAAGATTTTTGTCGGGAATAGGCGAGGAGTACGTGGAAAAATGCACTATCTTTGTCGGTATGAACGAAGACGTATATAGGACCATAGCCGCTCCTGCCGAGGGTATCTATACGGAGAAGCGGAGCAAATTCATCGCTATCGCCCTGCCCGTGCGCACAGTGGACGAGGTAAAGGTGTTGTTGGAGGAGTATCAGAAGAAGTATTACGATGCTCGTCATGTGTGTTATGCTTACATGCTCGGCCCCCAACGCAAGGACTTTCGGGCGAATGACAACGGGGAGCCATCGGGCACGGCCGGAAAGCCTATCTTGGGACAGATAAACTCCAACGAACTGACGGACATCCTTATCATCGTGGTGCGATACTTTGGAGGTATCAAGTTGGGGACGAGCGGACTGATTGTGGCCTATAAGGCTGCCGCCGCCGAAGCACTTGCCACTGCTGAGGTCGTGGAGAAGACGGTGGACGAATGCATCTGCTTTTGGTTCGAATATCCTTTTATGAACGACGTGATGCGGGTGGTCAAGGAAGAAGGCCCCGAGATTGTAGAGCAGGGTTACGACATGGATTGCCGCATGACACTCCGCATACGCAGTTCGCTGATGCCACGCTTGCGGGCAAGGCTGGAGAAGGTGGAAACATTGAGAATAGATGAGTAGGAATTTACATGGCTAATTTTACACATTATATATAAGTATGTTCAGAGCAACAAAAAGAGAATTGGGCGAGATTTATGCCTTTTTCCGTCTGTTGGCGGATGGAGGAGTATATATGGGTACACCTCAGGTGCAGAAGGATATGAACCGTTGCTGGCCTGTGGCGCTGGTTCAGCGTGAGGAACACGACGGTACGCGTCGGTATTATATAGAAGAGGACGAAATTCGTATAGTGTCGGGCGAGGTGGACCGTAGCGGGCTGTTTGTGCCGAAGGAGGCGGCGGAGCCGGTTACTTTTCCAAGAGCCGACTTTGGCGAGGCGGCCGACTATGTGCTCGATATCCTGAAACATTCGTCGGGCGAAGAAATCGAAGTGCCTGATGGCTTGGAAGGCTTTCTCGACGCCGTACGCATTTACAACCTGGAAGCCAAGACCGATGATCGTACCGACTTCAAGGTGGCTTTTTGGCAAAAAGACGCTCCTTTGACGGGCTTTTGTGTGCGTTGTCGCCTGAGTCCTATGAATCCGTTGCTCGATGGCGGGCGTACGGCCAACCTGAAGCTGGAGCAGACAGGCGTGAAGTTTGCCGTCCCTACGGTCAATAAAGTGAATGCCTTGCCTGAATCGCCTAATGAAGTGGCCGAGCGTATGCTGATGATTGAAAGGTTGGGTGGCGTGCTGAAGTACAGCGACGTGGCCGACCGCGTGTTCCGTTGCAACCTGCTGATGATCGACCTTCACTTTCCCCGCATGCTGGCCGAGATGGTTCGTCTGATGCATCTTGAAGGCATCACGCGCGTTTCCGAACTGACGGAACGTATCAAGGAATTCAATCCGTTGAAGATAAAGGATGAACTCATACAGAAACATGGTTTCTATGAATACAAGATGAAGCAGTTCCTGCTGGCTCTGGCCTTGGGCATGCGCCCTGCCAAGATTTTCAGAGGTACCGATTCGGCCGTCGAAGGCATGTTGCTGGTTGATGGGCAAGGTGAGTTGCTCTGCTACCATCAGTCGTGTCGGCAGGACTTTGCCGAATTTCTGTATCAGAATACGCGCTTCGAGAAAGGAGCGCTGGAGAAAGACAAATACGGCTTTCTGGAGCGTGAAAACGGCTCCTGGTATTTCAAGCTGAATGTCAAGATAGGATTGATAAAACGTTGAACCCTATAAATAGAGGATTATATGAACGAAGTATTGCAAAACATCAAGGCACGCCGTAGCGTGCGTGCCTATACCGACCGGCAGATTTCGGTGGCCGATTTGGACCTGATTCTCGAAGCCGGCGCCTATGCTCCCAATGGCATGCACTATGAAACGTGGCACTTCACGGCCATTCAGGATGCAGCCATCTTGACTGAATTGAACGAAGCCATCAAAGGTGCCTTTGCCAAGAGTGACGAGCCTCGCCTGCGCGAGCGCGGACGGAGTGAAACCTATTGTTGCTACTACCATGCCCCTACGCTGGTGATTGTTTCCAACGAACCTACGCAGTGGTGGGCACCAATGGATTGTGCCTGTGCGTTGGAAAATATTTTTCTGGCAGCCTGTTCGCTGGGCATTGGCTCCTGTTGGATCAATCAGCTGGGGCAAACTTGCGATGATCCGGAAGTCCGTGCGTTGCTCACCCGTTTGGGAGTCCCTCAGAGTCATAAAGTTTATGGTTGTGCAGCTTTGGGTTATGAAGTGACTGGTGGTGTACCTCAAAAAGAGAAAAAAGTAAAAGAGGGGACGATTACAATTATTAGATAGATTTTCGGTAATGTTTTGAAGAGGAGAGTTTACAGAACACAAGTGGACAAATCAAGAAGTATTCATATTGCAATAGAATATTCTCTTGGTATGTCCACTTGTTTTTTAGTTCAGGTATGGAAACCTATTTCTTTTCCGCAAAATATTTCCATAACGGGGCGGCCATGAGAGCTTGACGTATTTGGTCCTTTTGTAGTAAATCAAATACCTCGTTTGCCGTAAGCAGATGGATGGTGATATCTTCCGTTTCTTCCAAATGTTGGGTAGAGAGCGGTTCTACACCTGTTGCTATGAAGCAATGGCAAAGGTTTGTCATTGTGCTGGTATTGGCTGATATTGTCATGTGGTGTGTCCACTGTCCACCACCGTAACCAGTTTCTTCATAGAGCTCACGGCGTGCGGCATCGATCGGCTCTTCACCAGGCTCGCATACACCGGCACAGATTTCGTAGCCGGTGTAGCGTAGTCCATGACGATATTGTTGTTCCATAAGGAAGTGGCCGTCACGGGTCAGGGCGATGACGTTTACCCAATCTGGGTATTCCAGTACATAGTATTCCGGATTTTCTACTCCATTAGGTAAACGTACGTGGTCACGTCGTGCTGTCAGCCAAGGACGGCGGATAAGATATTCGCTATGTAGGACTTCCCATTTTTTGTCGTCATCCATGATTTTGTATCCTTTGTTTTTTATTCGAACTTACCGTAGCGAGTAGGCAGCAGTTTACGATCGCCTAACGTGTTGTCCACACGAGCTACGTTTACCCAGAACTTGTTTTCGCGGACAGCCTCGGTGGGATAAGCAGCCTTCTGACGAGTATAACTATGTTCCCACTCATCAGAAACGACCTCGTATTCAGGGTGAGGAGCGTTGAGGAGAACATTGTCAGTTTTGTCAGCTCTGCCCTCCTTTACTTCCTGTATTTCTTCCCAAATGTGGAGCATTACGTTCACAAAATTATCCAGCTCGGCCAAGCTTTCGCTCTCGGTAGGTTCTATCATTAACGTGCCGTGTACAGGGAAAGAAAGAGTAGGTGCGTGATAACCATAGTCCATCAGTCGTTTGGCTATATCGTTTTCACTAATTCCTGTCTCTTCGTGTATTTTACGGCATTCCAATATCATCTCGTGTCCTACGAAACCTTGTGCACCACGATAAACGATGCCATAAGTGTCTTGTAGGCAGGCTGCGAGGTAGTTGGCATTGAGGATGGCGGTACGCGTGGCACGTGTCAACCCTTCAGTACCCATCATGCGGATATAGCCATAGGTGATGGGAAGGATACCTGCACTGCCATAGGGAGCTGCAGATACTTCGTTGGCTGAGTTGCCGAAGAGGGTATGGCCCGGGAGGAAGGGAACCAGATGGGCTGCTACACAGATGGGGCCTACGCCGGGACCACCTCCACCGTGAGGTGAGGCGAAGGTCTTGTGGAGGTTCAGATGGCATACATCGGCGCCGATGAAGCCGGGATTGGTCAGACCTACCTGTGCGTTCATGTTGGCACCGTCCATGTAAACCTGTGCGCCGCAGGCATGGATAATCTTGCAGATTTCTACGATTTCAGTTTCGAAGATGCCGTGGGTCGATGGATAGGTAATCATCAGAGCTGCCAGTGAGTCCTTGTTCTCTTCGGCTTTGAGGCGCAGGTCGTCCATGTCCACATTGCCTTGTTCGTCGCAGGCGCAGGTTACGGTAGTGAAGCCTGCCTGTACCGCACTGGCCGGATTGGTACCGTGGGCCGAAGCCGGGATAAGTATCTTGTTACGGTGTCCCTGTTCGATGCTTTCCAGGTAAGAGCGGATGACGCGTAAGCCTGTGTATTCGCCTGCGGCTCCGGAGTTGGGTTGGAGGCTGACACCGGCAAAGCCTGTGATAACCTTCAGTTCTTCGCTGAGGTTGTGGATAAGTTCACGGTATCCTTCTGCCTGGTCTTCGGGTACCAGCGGATGGAGATTCATGAATTCGGGGCGGCTTAGGGGAAGCATTTCGGCGGCGGCGTTGAGCTTCATGGTGCACGAACCGAGGGAAATCATGGAGTGGGCTAGCGAGATGTCCTTACGGTCGAGGCGTTTGATGTAGCGCATCATTTCAGTCTCTGTATGGTAGAGGCTGAACACTTCATGCGTCAGATAGGAGCTTTGGCGGCGGAAGGCTTTGGGCAGTGTGCAGGCGTCGGGCATGTCGCTTGCCTGGGGAGCTTCTACGCCTGCGGCGATGGCAAAAATGGCGAGCAGGGTGTTGACAGCAGCTAGGTCGGTGGTTTCGTCAATGCTCATACCCACATCGCCGTTTTCGAAGTAGCGGAGGTTCACTTCCTTGCTTAGGGCGATGGTACGTATCTGCTGGGCAGAGATGCTTTCTGGTAAAGCAAAGCGTAGGGTGTCGAAATAAGCCGGATTCATCTGTGTGTAGCCCAGTTTAGTAAGTGCCTTTTCCAGGAATGTAGCAATACTGTGGATGCGTGCGGCAATGTCATGGAGGCCTTCCTGGCCATGATAGACGGCATAGAAGCCGGCCATCGTGGCGAGCAATGCTTGGGCGGTACAGATGTTGGAAGTTGCCTTTTCGCGTTTGATGTGTTGCTCGCGTGTTTGCAGAGCCATGCGGTAGCACAGCTTGCCGTACTTGTCCTTGGACCATCCGATGATGCGGCCCGGCATGTTACGCTTGTATTCATCGCGGGTGGCGAAGTAGGCTGCCGAAGGTCCACCGTAGAACATAGGGGTGCCCAGTCGTTGGGTGGATCCGAAAACAATATCTGCCCCCCATTCACCCGGAGGAGTTAGCAGTGCCAGACTCAGGATATCAGCGGCTACCGCTACTTTGCATCCGGCTGCATGTGCCTGTTCTACGAAGGTACGATAATCTTCCACACATCCGTTAGCATTAGGATATTGAAGAACGCAAGCGAAAACTTCAGGTGTAAGCTCGGCTTCATTATATTTGCCTGTACGCAGGATAATACCTTGAGGTATGGCGCGGGTAGTCATGACGGCCAGTGTCTGGGGGAAGATGGCTTCGTCCACGAAGACTACGTTTGCCCCATCTTTTTGCTGTTGGCGAGAACGCAGGGCATACATCATGGTGACAGCTTCGGCAGCTGCGGTAGCTTCGTCCAGTAGTGAACAGTTGGCCAATGGCATGCCTGTCAGGTCAGATACGGCGGTCTGGAAGTTCATCAAGGCTTCGAGGCGGCCTTGTGAGACTTCGGTTTGGTAAGGCGTATAAGAGGTGTACCACACAGGATTTTCAAAAACATTGCGTTGAATGACTGCGGGTGTAATAGTGCCATACCATCCCATACCGATATAGGTGGTGTAGAGTTTGTTTTTGGAAGCGAGTTTGGCGATGTGTTGTGCAAACTCGTATTCGGTCATGGGTTGTGGTAAATCTAATGGCTTTTTCAGTCGGATGTTTGCAGGAATGGTCTTGTCTATCAGTTCGTCAAGGCTATTTACTCCTATTTTGCGGAGCATTGTTTCTTCATCTTTTGGTCCGATACCGTTGTGGCGTCGGGATAAAAGGTCGTTTATCATGGTGGTAAATATTTAAGATGGTAAATTGGTTCGTTGATTGCAAGTCATTTCCTTATTATCTGAAAAATGGATTTTCAGCTTTTTCGATACCGATGGTAGTAGGAGCACCATGGCCGGGATAGACAATAGTTTCAGTAGGAAGAACGAACAGGCGGCTGCAAATGTGCTCGATGAGTGTATCGAAATTGCCCCCTGCCAAGTCGGCTCGTCCAATACTTCCTTGGAAAAGAACGTCGCCAGAAAACATGCAGTGTTCTGCCGCACAATAATAAACCAGACTTCCTGGAGAATGGCCAGGCACATGGATACATTCCAATTGTGTATGGCCGAAGGTGATAATATCACCATCATATAGATATTTCCCTAGGGGAACAGGTTCTTCCTGCAATTGAAAGCCGAACATACGGCTTTGCTTGGGAGCATTTTCTATCCAGAACTCATCTGCTTGGTTTGCTTCAGCCTTCAGACCGAATTCTTTCAGCATGAAAGGATTGCCGAAGATGTGGTCCAAGTGTAGATGTGTGTTCAACAAGTGTTTCACCTGGAGCTCATTGCCTTTGATAAAGTCTTTCAGGGCCTGTTTCTCTTCTTCGTAGAAACAACCGGGGTCTATGACCACCGCTTCGTTGGTTTCATCCCATAGCAAATAGCAATTTACGGGAAACATATTGAATTCAAATCTTTTTATTTTCATAGCTTTTCCTTTTTGTTCCTGTTTTGTTTTTAAGCTGTGGTCAAAACCTTTATCCTGCTACATAAACGACTTTTTTCGTCTGGAAAAATTCTTCGTCGAAATAGTCGCTCAAATTCCATATGGTGGTTTTGTTTCGGAAAGGCAAGGTTTCGTGCTCGAGTTCACCTCCTTTCAGGCAGATAAGGCCATTAGGTAAGGCGTTTTGCTGATGTGTGGAGAAATTCTTTCGTACGATTTTCATTAAATCGGCCAATGGCATCACGGCACGACTCACGACAAAGTCGTACGTGTCTTTTACTTCTTCGGCTCGTGCGTGGCTGAAGATTACATTTTTAAGTCCGATGCTGTGGGCTACTTCTGTTGCCACACGTACTTTTTTTCCGATACTGTCCACCAGATGAAACTTGACGTCGGGGAAAAAGATGGCCAGTGGAATACCAGGAAATCCACCTCCTGTACCCAAGTCCATGACTTTGGATCCGGATTTGAAGCGTATCACTTTGGCTATGCCCAGCGAGTGGAGTACATGGTGTTCGTACAGGTTACCGATGTCTTTGCGTGAAATGACGTTGATTTTGGCATTCCACTCCGTATAGAGCCCCTCCAGGGCGGCAAACTGTTCTTTTTGTTTTTCGTCCAGTTCGGGGAAATATTTTAATAGCAATTCCATAGGTCTCAGTTGATTTGGCTGATGATGGTGTTTTCGTTCAACAAATGTCTTACGGCATCGTAAGGAAGTTTGATTTGAATGGCTCCCATCACGTAAGGAGCTATTTCATAGATGTTATAATGAAAAGTGATACCATCTGAACTGAGGAAGAAGTTTTCTGTAGGAGCCAGTTCTCCTGTACTGGTGTATCCCATATCTTCCAGCTCTTCGTGGGTAGTCACTTGGTTGTCGGCCATCAGTTGGTTCCAAAGTAAATCAGTCAATGCGTCTTTGTAGGTGGGTACGAACAAATCGTCCAAGCGGATGGGAGTCAGAGTGTCCAGCCGCAGGTTGAGATAGGAAGTCATATAAACGCCGTGTGCTCCACCGGTGTACTCGTTGTAATCGACACGATAAACCAGCAAGTTACCTTGATACTGCTGAACATGTCCTTCTATACCTTTATAATATGAGTACCAGCCTCCGATACTTGCCGAGTCCTCGACGGACTCTTGGATGTACATCGGTTCTAGGTCTTTGCGATAGTTTTCGATGTAGCTTTCTGCATATTTATCAGGTACAGCTTCAGGAGTCATCTCCATATATTTGTCTCCGAAAGACATGGAAAGAAAATATTTGTTCACGCTGTCCTTCATTTGTTCGTCGGATGCCTTCGTCGCGTAGGTGAAATTGACGGTGATGTTGCAGGCAGGCTTGGTTGTGTCTCCGAAAAGGTGTGCCTTTTGGTTTACCTGAATACTGTCGAAGATGAAGTTACCCGTATGCTGGTTCACTATGTTATTGCACGAGAAGAAAAAGCAACTTGTTGCAAGCAGAATGACAAATAGGATAACAGAATGTTTTTTCATATCAGTTTTTATTTATAAAACAATAATCGGTTGTCAAAACGATACCGACAAATATAGAATTATTTACTCAATCCGTGTATAATCGGACTGTTTTTTTTCTGGAGTTTCTGTCTGAATGTTAGGTTGGGTTTAACTGTTACGATACTCTTGTGGACTCATTCCGACGTGGCGTTTGAAGTATTTGCCAAAGAATGAAGCACTGGGAAAGTTGAGCGAATAGGCTATCTCTTGCACTGTCATGTCCGTTGACTTTAATTTGGATTTTACGTCTATTAGGACGACATGGGCTATAATGTCAAGGATGTTTTTTCCTGTCACTTGCTTGATGGTGGTACTGAGATGTTGGAGGGAAATGCCCATCTTGTCGGCATAAAACTGGGCACGACGTTCGTGCGTATAGTTTTCGATGACGAGTTGCACTAATTTTCGGCAGATTTCTTCTTTTCGGCTTTGTAATTTTTCACTTTGAATGGGATTGTCGCTATACATTTTGTCTATAGCATATAACATACCTTTCAATGTATGGCGGGTCAATTCTTCATCCATCGTATAAACACCTGTGGTAATACGGCCCAGCAGGCTGAAGTAGTCTTGGAAATAAGAGGCTATAGTGGGTTCTATGTGCAGGACAGGCGAACGCAGGATAGACGGCATGGAGTGAAGTGTTGACTGAACGACGTTTACCTTGGAAATACATTGCTCTGAAAAACCTACAAAACCAATACGTACTTTTTCTTTTTGAGAATAGAACTGGATAGATC
>DXAV01000038.1 GCA_019116805.1 Candidatus Bacteroides merdavium
CATGTGGTTCACCCACGTCTGCGGCAGGCGGTAGGACAGGGTGAGATTCTTCACCACCAGATAGTCGGCCGAAGTGAGCCAGCGGGAAGAGACGGCATTGTTGTCCGAGCTCAACGTGCTGTTGATTTGCGGTATGCCGTCCTTCCGGATGCGGTCGGGCGAATGTTCGTCCATACCTTCGGGGGCCTTGGTCCACGACTGCATGATGTCGGCATGATAGCTGCTGGGACTGGTGCCGGTCGTCATCAGCGACTGATAGACACCGTCCATCGTCTTGCCGCCCAGGGAGTATGTGAAAAGAGCAGAGAGAGTGAGCGACTTGTAGCCGATGGTACCCGTCAAGCTGCCATAAACCGTGGGCAGGGCCGACCCGTGGAACTCCCGCTGGCCGTAGGTGGTGTTGGTGACGTAGGGGACGCCGCCAATCACCGTTGCCTTCTTGGTGATGTCAACGCCACTCTGTTTGTTGCCCAGCGTGGTGCCGTCGGGCAGTGTGACGAAATAGTCGTCCAGATTGGCTTTGTAGAGCGAGTTGCCCGTCAGCTGGTCTACACCCTCGAAGGTGTAGGTGAAGAACTCGTAGCGGCTTCTCCCCTCTACAATCTTGTAGGCGCCGGAGATGATGCCGTCCTTGTTCTGGTCGGGCAGTTTCACAATCTTGTTCTTCAGCCAGGTGGCGTTGGCTGCTATGTTGATAGTCCAGTTTTTGTTGCGGAACACGTCGATGTCGGTATTCACTTCGATACCCCGGTTGGAGATGGTACCCAGGTTGCGCGTCACGGTGGCTTCGGCGCTTCCCGTCGAGGTACCTCCGGCCGAAAGGGGCAGGTAGATGTCGAACAGCAGGTCTTTGTTGCGCTTGTCGAAGTACTCCACACTCAGGTTCCAGCGGTCGAAGAGGCGTGTCTCGATGGCTACGCCGTAAGCTTCTCCCGTTTCCCATTTCAGGTCGTAAGAGTCCTTCTGGTTCATGTAGAGAGCACCCTTGTGGGCATTCTGTTCGATGGCATAGAGGCTCATGTAGCCGTAGAATCCGGCACCGGCATCGTTGCCCACCTGGCCGTAGTTGGCGCGCAGTTTCAGGTCGTTCACCCAGCGGACGTCTTTCATGAACGCCTCTTCGCTGATGATCCAGTTGGCACCCACGCTGCCGAAGTTGCCCCAGCGGTTGTCCGGATGGAAGCGCGAGGAACCGTCGCGGCGGAAGGATACCTCCAGGTTGTAGCGGTCGCGGTAATTGTATCGGATGCGGCCCAGGTAGCTTTCCGTGCGGTAGTTGTCTTCATAACCGTCCAAACTGGTTATTTCGCTGAAGTTGCTGAAATTGGGACGGTCGGGGAATATCTGCGCCGTCTTGAAGCCATAGGTGTAATCGTAATTATAGGAGAAATTCTCGTGGGCCACCAGTACGTCGAGCAAGTGCGGGCCGAAGAGATGGGTCCACTTCAACTGCTGCTGGAACGTATAGCTCTTGTAGCGCTGGTTGATGCGGTTGGCACGTCCTCCGCTGCCCTTTCCGTCGCCGATAATGGCGTTGTTGTAGGTACTGTTGTCCGACTGGCCCAGGTTCATGTCGCCCTTCACGGTGAAGGTGAAGTCCTTCAGGAACTTGATGTCCATGTAGGCAATGCCCTGCAGCGTATTGCGCTGGGTCTGGTTCTTGTCCAGCTCGTTCTCCCACACCACGTGGCGATCCTGATACTGGTTGCGCGTGGCCATCTCCACTCCCTTGTCGTCGGTGTAGTAGCCGGGGTCGTACTGTGGCCGGCCGTCGGCCGTCAGGCGATAGGAGCCGTCGGCGTTGTGCAGGTGTACGGGATAGATGGGAGCAATCTGGCGGCAGTACATGAAGGCGTTGGTGAACGCGGCCCCCTGGTCGCCTGCCGTAATCTGGGAATTCTGATGGCTGCCCGAGAGGTTGACTCCTGCCTTCAGCCACTTCACCGGGGTGAGGTTGACGGAGACACGGGCCGACAGGCGGTTGAAGCTCGAATTGCGTACATAGCCTTCTTCGTCGAGGTAGCCCAGGGAGAAGTAATAGTCGCTCTTCTCGTTGGCGGCATTCCCGCTGAAGAGGTACTCCTGACGGTGGCCGTTGCGGATGGCCGCCTTGTACCAGTCGAGGTCCTCGGCATAGCCGGGCAGCATCTGCACACCGTCGGCCAGACGGCCGTTGGCATCGAACAGTTCTTTGTCGGGCTTGTTGAAGATGTTCAGGTAAAGCTGCTCGCCGATGAGGTTCTCGCTGGCATAGCGGGCCGCCACGTCGGGTGCGTCGCCGGCGGAGATGCGGGCATTGCGCAGGTTCTGCCAGCTGGCCTCCATGAACTGGCGGGCATCCGTGCGGGCATATTCCTTGATGCCGCGGGTATAGATACCCTGGTTCATCTTGAGCTCGAAGCTCAGTTTGCCGGCCGTACCTTTCTTGGTGGTGATGAGGATGACACCGTTCGAGGCACGGTTACCGTAAAGGGCACACGAAGCGGCGTCCTTCAGCACCGACAGGCTCTCGATGTCGGCCGGATTGATGTCGGCGATGCTTCCGCTGAAGGGCACGCCGTCCACCACATAGAGGGGCGAGCTGGAGCCGTTCACCGTCCCGATGCCTCGGATGCGGATGTCGGGCGAGCTGCCCGGCGCTCCGTAGGTGCTGTTGATCTGTACGCCCGAGGTGCTGCCCTCCAGGGCGGAAGTGACGCTCGACGTGGGCCTCAGTTCGATTTTGGTCTGATCGACCGACGAGATGGCTCCCGTGAGCGACGAACGTTTGGCCGTACCGTAGGCCACGGTGACGAGCACTTCGTCGAGCACTTGCTGATCGCTCTCGAGAACCACCTCTACACGGTCGTCCACCGGGACTTCACGCGTCTTCATACCGACAAACGAGACCACAAGTGTCTTGGCCGAACCCGGCACATTGTCCATGACAAACTTGCCGTCCACATCTGTTATTGTCCCCTGCGAGGTTCCTTTCACCTGCACCGAAGCACCGATGACCGGCTGGCCGTCTTCCGCAGAAGTAACTACACCAACCACTTGCCTCACTTGTGCGCTGAGCACTCCCGCGCCCAGGCACATACACATGATAAATGTCAAAACTCTCTCTTTCATAAAAATCACAAATAGCGTATTATAGTATAGATGGTCAATCTTTCCGGAATCCAACACCCGGGTTTCCCTTGGTGATGACTTTCGGCGGCAAAATTAAGGGATAACAGACAAGGCGGCAAGCAAACGTGATGCACAAAGCGTTTTCTCGCAACAAACTATCAATCAGCCAATTACCACACATAACAGAGCTATTCATGATGTACAAATGAGTTATTTCCGCATTTTGAGGCAGAAAAAACCGCACTTTATGCCGGACTTTCATGTTTTCCGCATATATTTGCAATAAATATGAAAAAGATCCTGTTTCTCCTTCTGTTAGCCCCGTGGCTCGGCGCGTGTACCCGCCACCACGAAACCTTCCCGAGCGAATTTTGGGACAGCATCGCCCTGCACGCTCCCGTACAATTGCCCGACAGCCTGCTCGACAAAGGGCTCCATCAAGCCCTCGAAGCCGACGACTCACTCCACACCAGCCTTATCTATTTTTTTAAGGGGCGGAAACTTCATCAGGACTATTTCCTGCTACGCGCACAGGAATGCTACGAGAAGGCGAGACAATACCTCCCTACTCCATCGCCGGTACGCCTGCAAATAGAACTGGACATCGCACAGGCCGACTTATGCCGTTTCAACCATTTCACTTCCCAGGAAACAGGTCTTCTGAACCAGGCGCTCAACAAGGCCGTCCAGGAACAGGACAGCCTGATGCTGGTACGCATCGGCATCATCCGAAGTAACTGCTACAAAAACAAAAAGGAGTTTGATCGGGCGATGGAAGAACTTCACAGGGCCAACCGATATGCCCGCTCCGTCAGTGCGGACAGGCAGGCCGAACTACAGGCCGAGATGGCGGTGGTGCACCTCTACAGAGAACAGCCGGACTCGGCCCTGGCACACATCGAGCATGCCATTGCCACCCAAGCCGGCAGACAGGAGTATTACCGGACCCTCTGTAAAGGCATCCGTTTCCACATCGCCCGCAACGACTCGGCACTCCATTACTTCCGCCGGATTGCCGAAATGTTTCCCCTCGCGCGCAAGACAGAGGCTTACCGCTACATGTCCGAAGCCCTCTACCACCGCGGCGAACGGCAGAAAGCCTTTGAGTTTCTGCGCGAGCACGTACGCCACCGCGACTCGCTCGACGCCGACAAGAAAGCCGAACTGCTGGACAAGGTACACGCTATCAGAGAATACCGCAAGCAGCAACAACAGATTGAAGCCAGCGAAAGCCAACTGACCCGCCGCCTGCTGCAAGTATATCGTCTGGCCGCGCTTGTGGGGCTTCTCGTCATCCTCTGGGGAGCCTACTACATCTATACCCGCCGCCGGCAGGCCCTGCTCAACCGCGACCTGATGCAGGCGCAACTCTCGCGTCAGGAAATGGAAATACGCTACCTGCGCGAACAGGAAGCCAAAGAACAGCTGGAGAATGCCCAACTCACCCAGAAGGTGGCCTACTTCAAGCAGCTGAACGAAATCACCATCCCCCTGCTCATGCGCAGCCGCACTTCCTCCGGCGCCCTCCATCTCTCCGCCGAAGACTGGCAGACCTTGCGCAACAACACCGACGCCTGCTTCGACGGCTTCACCCGCCGCCTGCGAAATGCCTATCCGCAACTCAGCGACGAAGAAATCGACTTCTGCTGCCTGGTGAAAATGGAACTTCCCCTGGCCATACTGGCAGAAGTTTACCACATAGCCAAGGGAAGCATCTCGCGCAAAAAGATGCGCCTGAAAGAAAAAATCGGCATCACCGACATCAGTTTCGACGAATTTGTGGCGGGGTTCTGAGGAGTTTCTTGTCCGCCCGTCATCCCCCGTTCTCTTGTCTTCCCCCGTCATCCCGCCCACCCCGTCATCCCGCACTTGATGCGGGATCCATGAAGCACTTCATGAGCTTCTGACGAAGTGCTTCCTGACACCCTGACGAAGCACTGCGTGACACCCTCACGAAGCACTGTGTGACAACCTGACGAAGCACTGTGTCATCCCGCCTCCTAACTTTTAGCACATAAAGAGTTTTTGGGGGTACAAAATTTCCGATAGTTGACATTAACTACCTTTAAACCATACATAAAAAATCTCCTGCCTCTGACGAACACAGGCAGGAGATTATTAAGAGATTAATGATTTAAATTGGCAAATCTTTAAGCACCTTTTTGTGAAGGATCTGTACCTTGCCAATCTCCTAGAGTAGTGCTTGATTTATATTCGATAGTACCGGCATTTCTATTTGTACCACCATAGCAGTTCAATGTATTTACAGTTATTGTTCCTGCATTAACTGTAGTGGTCATGGCTTCGTCATACTTAGCAATCGTTGTAGTGGTTGCTATACCGGCTACTTTTCTTGCAAGATTTTCAAGAGGATCAGCAGATGTTACCAAACCGATTTGCAAAGTAGCATCTGCACTGGCAGCTTCACTGATAGTAATACCCTCACCACCCATTGTACCAAATGTATTGTTGCCAAGCAACAGGATTGTTTGGCCATTGGCCAGAGTAAGTTCAGTTCCATCTGCTACTGTTGCATTGTTCAAGATAACTACGCTTACATTGCTGCTAGGAATGTTGCTGATGTTACCGGTGCTGTAGGAATAAGTAGTATTGCCAGTTATAGTACCCAAATCAACGCCTACCGTGTTGTCAATATAACCAGTTCCTTGACTAGAACCGTTCAATGTCAATGAAGATTCCCAGAAATCTTTCATGGTAATGAAACCGTTGTTAGTGACATCAGTGATTGTAGCATAATTGTTGGTAGAACCTGCCAGAGTAAGAGTACCTGTTGTACCTACAATAGTACCATAGTTTTCTACTGTTCCATTGATTGTGACAGTGGCAGTTCCATCAGTTTGTACTGTAGCAAATTCATTAATATTTAAGGTAGTCTTAGCGGGAATCTCAAGGCCATTCCATAGAGTCAACGCTACAGCATTATTTTGAGCACCTGTTACATTAAAGGTGATGTTCTTATCTGTTGCAAAAGCCAATTCCTTTATGTTACCAATATTGCGATATACGAGTGATTTTGCAACGGTCAATACACCAGCCTTCATATCAATCTTATTAGCTGTAATTTCGCTGGCAATCTTCAGTTCACCTGCTTCAACTGTAATATCAGAAGCATAAGAATCGTCAAGAGTAACACCGTTCAGAGTTACGGTACCAGCCTTTACGGTCAAATCCTTTTCAAGAGCAACATGCTCACCCAAAGTTACAATTCCACTTTCTACAGTAACATCACCCTCGAACGTAATACCTGCATCTACGCTGCTGCTCAGAGTCAGACCGTCTTCATCTTCTACTTCAATCGAAATAGGATTGCTGAATGTAATAGAACCTGCATTGTAGGAATTCAATACGGAGATGACATCATCATTCAGGGTTACACCGCTGGCATTGTAGAAAGAGATGTCACCACGCTCATTGTCGAGCACTTCCAGCAGTTCCTCGTTGTTGTCAACATAGAAACCGCCTGCATCCTGCAGGTTGTTGGCCTTAACATCCAATACTTTGGCATCACCGTTAGATTCCAAACCGAATACGGCTGTCGTCTTGGAGCGATCAAAGCTCAGATTTTTGATACCGGCAGATGCAATGGAAAAAGTATTTGGAACATTTCCTCCTTCTCTTGTATTAGTAACTTTAATTTCTTTGGATACTCCATTCACTTTTACAATAATGGATGCTGTTAAAGAAGTTTGCTTACTTACAGGCACTTGCATATAGGCAGTAACCTCTTCACCGTTTGCCAGCACATAATCGTCGCAGTCCAAAGCAATTGTTCCGGATGTTTCACCGTTGATAGAAAAGTCTTTAGCTTTGTAAGCAGCTTTATATGCTTCTTCAACTTTCTCATCAGTCAATTCACCTTTCGGATTCAGCAGTGTCAGTTCATAGGCATCGCCACCTTCAGGTACGCTGTAAAACATCTCTGCCTCTTTAATTTTTGCAGGATCAATCTCACCTTTAGCAATAAAACGACCGTTCAGTACAATCTGGCTGATGCTGAAGTCTGCGCCCGTGCTGTTCTTGATACGGAAAGCAGCTGTTGCCCAATACGGAGTAAAACGAAGCGGCAATTCGATATTGTTCTCATCCGTTGTGTTCTCAGCCTCAATCTTATACAGAGGAGAGAAGAACAGATAGTTATCACTAATCACCTTCTTGGGGTCATTCAGATCGGCATACTGAGTGCTCAGGTCGAACTCTATCAGATTACGATTGTTCTTTTTCACGAAGCCGTCATAGCTGTAGAACATATACGTACCTTCCACCATCTGTGAAGTCGTGGTATATCCTTCGCTTCCCTTGGTAAAGATATAGTTGCCCAACATTTCCGTACTTGAGATGTCATCAATCGTTGTAGGATCTACTACAGCTGCACCAAACTGGTCGCCATCTTCAAAGCTCCATGCATAATTATCCCATGCAAATCTTGTTGTTGCATCATTATTGGCCACGTTCACGTTCAGGTTGCCCAACAACGCACGTCCACCAAGATTGCCTTGATTAGCCTGTTCTACAAATTCATCGGCGGTACATGCGGCAAACAGAGCCGGCAGTGCCATCGCCATTAAAACATGTTTTGTTCTCATTGCAAATACTTTTTTAATTAAAAAAATACAATTGTTATACACTATTTCAATTATCCTAAACTACCACCCCCATCAATAGTCGGGTTGTCGATTCCCGGATTGTTAAAGCTTCCTTCGAAGCCCTTCTCTACAGCTACTTCCAAGATTTCCACCTCGGGAGCTACATAAAACTTTTCCATTTCCATAATTTTTAGTTTTTAAATGTTAGTAATAAAATTAATGTCT
>DXAV01000039.1 GCA_019116805.1 Candidatus Bacteroides merdavium
TTTGATAATCTTTTGTATGCTGATAGTGTTTACAACATTACCAAAGAAATTCTGGAAGGTCTGAATGCCCGTTATTCTTCTCCGGCCAAGAAATAAATCGGTCTTTTATGAGATAAAAAAGGATGCTTTCCGTTACGGAAAGCATCCTTTTTTGTGGAATTACATGTCGGTTTCTTCCTTGTCTTTTGTGACCAGCAATTTATCAACGCGTCCGCGGTCCATATCTACAATCTCAAAGTGAAGATTCTTGTAGGTGAACAAGTCGCCTGCTTTTGGTACACGGCCTACGAGGAACATGGCCAGGCCGCTTAAGGTGTTGAAGTCTTCTTCCTTAAGGTCGTCGTAATCCAGAATGCCCATTTCTTCCATAAAATCGTCTAGATTCATGGAGGCTTCCACCAGCAGGGAGCCGTCTTGCCGTGTCACGATGTCTTGTTCTTCCGTTTCGTTCTCTTCCAGTATGTCGCCGAAGATGCTTTCTGTCAAATCGTGCAGGGTAATGATACCTTGCGTACTTCCATATTCATCGACCACAACGCCAAACTTGTTTTTGTTCTTTTTGAAAATTTCCAAAACTTTCTTTGCATACAGGCTTTCAGGTATAAACTGGGCAGGTCGGGCAATACTGCGCAGGTCGAAGCGGTGTTCTGTGTTACCCATCATCAGGATAATGTCCTTTACGGATACGATACCGATGATTTCGTCTATTTCCTTCTCAGTCAACAAATATTTACTGAAATGTTGTTCTCGGATAATTCCCAATACTTTTTCAGGGCTATCAGTCGGGTGTAGGGCTACAATGTCGCGTCGGCAGGTCATCAGATCATTGGCACGTTTGTCCGAGAAGCGGAATACATCTTTCAACATCTCAGTCTCTTCTTTGTCAATAACTCCTTGTTCGGAACTTTGGTGGAGTATCATCTTCAGTTCATCTTGTGTCATTTGGCGTTCTTCGTTATCTCCGACACCAATGAGGCGATTAGTCAGTCGGGTGGAGGCACTGAGCAGGCAGACAAATGGGTAGGAAATCTTGCTAAGAACAATCATGAATGGACTGAGGCGAGTGGCCCATTTCTCGGGATTGTTCATGGCGATGGTCTTGGGGACTAGTTCACCGATAATCAGCGACAGGTAAGTAATGACGGCTACGGTGGTAATAATAGCCAAATTGCCCGCGTATGGTTCTGCTCCTGGTATCATGACAAATAGTGGAACAAGGTCATCGGCAATGTTCGCACCACCGTATGCACCCGAAACGATGCCGATGAGTGTGATACCTATCTGGATTGTGGAAAGAAATTTCTCGGGCTCTTCCAGTTGTTTTAATACCCCTTTGGCTCTTTTGTTTCCTTTACCTACAAGAGTCTCCAGACGTGCTTTACTAGAGGAAACAAGCGCGATTTCATACATGGCAAAAATGCCGTTCATAACTAATAAAAGAAGAATAATGATAAATTCCATATAAAAAATGAAGTGATTCTGCTACAAACATACTAATTTTGGAGCAAATAACAGGTCTTTTATTTTAAAACCTCTGAAAACGATGAAAAAAGGAACTTATTTGATTAGTATTTTATTACTTTTTACTGCTTTGGCGGTACAGGCGGCACGTGTGGACACGGTAATGGTCAGAAGCCGGGTGATGGATAAGGATGTGCAGGTGGTTTATGTCTTACCCGATAAAGTGTTAGGAGACAATCCTCAGGCGTGTCCGGCGGTTTATTTATTGCATGGATATGGTGGAAACGCCAAGACTTGGATAGGAATCAAGCCGGAATTACCTCGTATTGCGGATGAAAAAGGTATTGTCTTCGTATGTCCTGACGGGAAAAACAGTTGGTATTGGGATAGTCCGTTAAATCCATCGTATCGTTACGAAACATTCGTTTCTTCTGAGTTGGTGGAATATACAGACAGTCATTATAAGACGGTGGCTGCGCCGCAAGGGCGTGCCATTACGGGACTGAGTATGGGCGGACATGGTGCTTTGTGGAACGCATTCCGTCATAAGGATGTGTTTGGGGCTGCCGGAAGTACCAGCGGTGGAGTGGATATCCGTCCTTTCCCATTGAATTGGCAGATGAACAAACAGTTGGGTGAGTTTGCAGCCAACAAGAAGCGTTGGGACGAACATACGGTTATCAATCAGATAGACAAGATTGAGAATGGCGATTTGGCTATTATCATAGACTGCGGGGAATCCGATTTCTTTTTGGAAGTGAATAAGGAGTTGCATAAGCGTCTTTTAGGACGTGGAATCGATCATGATTTCATTACCCGTCCCGGTGTACATAATAATGTGTATTGGAGTAATTCCATCGATTATCAGCTATTGTTTTTCGAGAAATTCTTCAAGAGTAAAATAAGAAAAGAGTGAGGGGCTTTGTTAGTTAAAATGAAGAGGTGTATCCTAAAACAGGATACACCTCTTCATTTTATATTTTCAATCTGTTTATAGAGAACGTCCTTTAAAGACCGTTGATTCTTCTTTGGGTACTAAAGTCCCGTTCAATGTCAGTGTTTGGGAGTTGAAATTGGGATACACGTTTACGGTGGCGTTGTTGCTTCCGTTAGGCAGGCTGATGGATACCTGGGCTGAGACACCTGTACCTTGGATGTTGAAGCTGTAGTTTACGTTTCCTTTTTTGTCTGTTGAGCTTTTGATGTCAGATACGTTTCCCTCTACCGTTATTCCGCCAATGCCGTTAGGACCTGCCATTGCCGTATTGAAAGCTACTTGTACTGTTGCTCGTTGTCCGTTCATTTGTACGAAGTTGGTACTGGGAGTTACGAATGTTGTCTGCCCACGTTTGAAGATCAGTTGGTTGGTTTCCAGTACGAAACTTTGCTCCTTTAATGCCTGAACTGCCTTTTGATAGGCTAATTGTTTCATGGCTTTTTCTTGTGCCTTTTCCTGTGCCCGCTTTTCTTTTTTGGCTGCTTTTTTATCTGTACGGCTGTCTGTCTGAGTGCTCTGTGCATACAAGTTTGCGGAGATTGTACCAGCCAGTATAAGCAGTATTATTGTAATAAATTTCTTCATAATTACAGTTCTTTTTGTTTGGGTTCTTTTTTATGCGGTTATTCCGCTTTTCTGTTATAACAACAATGTGCTATTCATCTTTGTTCGCTTTCTTCTTAACTATTTTATATCCGGTCGCCGCAATTAAGATACTCATCATCGGACTGATGATGTTGAAAAAGCAGAAAGGCAGATAAGTGAGGGTTGATACGCTTAAAATAGTGGCTTGCGTCATGCCGCACGTATTCCACGGAATCAGTACAGATGTGACGGTTACAGCATCCTCGGTAGTACGGCTCAGCAGGCGGCTTTCGTAACCTTGCTTTTTATAGATATTGCCGAACATGTTGCCTAGCAGGATGATGCTGATATACTGGTCTGCCGTGGCTAAGTTGAGGAAGAGGCCGGAACATACGGTTGATGCTACGGTGCTGACCCTATTCTTGATGAAGCGTACGAAGACGGACGTGATGCTGCCCAGCATGCCTCCTGCCGTCATGGCTCCACCGAAGCACATGGCACAGAGGATGAGCCAGACAGTATTCATCATGCCTGCCATACCGCGAGTAGCCACCAGATCTGTCAATATGGGATTGTCTGTTTGAAGGCTGGTGCTTCCGTAGCAGGTCATCATGCTACCCTTAAAAAGGCTTCCTCCGCCAGCTACTTCGTGCAGCAGGTCGGGTTGGAAGATAAGGGCGGCCACACAGGCCAACACGGTGGAGAGGGTCAGAGTAATGATAGAAGGCACTTTACGTGCTATCAGAATACCGGTGATGACAGGAACGAGCAGTAGCCAGGGGGTGATGTAGAACTTACTTTCCAGCGATGAGGCAAATGCCATCATTTCCTGCGTAGTACTTCCCTGGTCGTGTGTCAGTCCCATGATGGTGAATAGGGTGATGGTAATGAGTAGGGAGGGAATGGTGGTGATCATCATGTAGCGAATGTGGGTGAAGAGGGGTGTTTCCGTGACCGAAGCGGCCAGAACAGTAGTGTCCGACAGGGGAGAAACCTTGTCGCCGAAGTAGGCTCCAGAGATGATGGCCCCCGCTATCCAACCTTCGTGGAAGCCCTGCGCCTTTCCGATGCCCATCAGAGCGATGCCGATAGTAGCGATGGTGGTCCATGAACTGCCCGTCATCACTGATACGAGTGCGCAGATGAGGCATGTTGAGGCCAGGAAAAAGTCGGGATGGATAATCTGCATGCCATAATATATTAAGGTGGGAACCACACCACTGATCATCCACATGCCGCTCAGTGCGCCAATGATGAGCAGGATGAGGAGAGCGGTGGACACACCTGCGATGTTGTTTGTGATGGCTCGTTCGAAGTCTTTCCACGGAATGCGGTAGAAGGCCATGCCGATGAAGACACAGCAGGCTGTTGTTACCAACAAGGATATCTGGCTGCCCCCGCTTAGGGCATCGCTTCCGAACGTGCTGATAGTGGCAAACAACATACCTACCATCAAGGCGATGGGTAAGAGAGAAACAAAGGGAGAGGGGATTTGGGTTGTTGATTTCATGCTTTGTTATTTATTTTGCGGCAAAGGTACGACAAAAATTATGGCTATTCTCTTTATCGGACAGAATATTGCATAAAAATGATGTTTTGTGCGCTATTTTCGTTTTTTCTTCTATCAATTTCGTATATATATGTAGTTTTAGGGCCTTTCTTTGCTTTTTTTGCGAATGGTGTTATTGTTTTATTCTTTAAATTCGTACTTTCGCATCGTTCTAGATGGACAGAATGATAAACAATATAATAAGATGGAAAACAAGCAACTAAGTATTGGAAAGAAAGTGGTGACTTTCGGAGAAGTCATGCTCCGTCTCACAACGCCTGGGTTCAAGCGTTTCTCGCAAGCAGGTGGGTTTGTGGCAACCTACGGAGGCAGTGAAGCCAATGTGGCTCTTTCGCTGGCTCACTTTGGAGTACCCACAGAATTTGTTACCCGCCTGCCGGATAATGCCATTGCCCGTGCCTGCATTGCCTCGTTGCGCGCCAGTGGACTGGGGACGGAAGGAATTGTATTTGGTGGGAAACGTATGGGCATTTATTTTCTGGAACCGGGGGCAGCTTTCCGTAACTCTAATGTGGTGTACGATCGAGAAGATTCGGCTTTCGCCACTCTCCGTCCGGGTATGATTGATTGGGAACGGGTGTTCGAAGGCGCCGACTGGTTCCATTGGTCGGGCATAGCAGCAGCTCTTTCGCAGGAGGGAGCGGATGCCTGCCGCGAAGCGTTGGAAGTGGCCGATCGCATGGGGCTGACCATTTCGTGCGACCTGAATTTCCGTAAGAAATTGTGGAACTATGGGCGGACAGCAGCCGAGGTAATGATGCCGCTCGTGCAATACAGCGATGTTCTGTTTGCCGCCGAACCCGAATACCGCGAGATTATGGGCATCCAACCCGTGGGATTCAAGGCGACGACCGCCAACGATACTTCATTCGAGACCAACTTGCCGGCTTTTGAGGATTTTCTGCGTAAGGTGAGTGGATGTGTGCCCCGTTGTCGGAAAGTCTTTCTGGAGTTGCGCAATTCCATTACTTCCAACCACAATCTGTTGGCAGCTGTCCTTTTGTCCGACGGACATTTTTATCATACGGGCATCTATGACATCGAGCACGAGGTGGATCGTGTGGGGGCAGGCGATGCCTTTGTGGGCGGCTTGATTTATGGCCTGCTGGCTTATCCTGATGATGCGCAGAAGGGGCTTGACTTTGCCTTGGCCGCTTCGGCTCTGAAGAATACTGTCTATGGTGACTTCAATCAGGTGACCGTCGAGGAGGTGGAAAGCCTGATGCAGGGGAACACCTCGGGCCGCGTGTCGAGATAGGTTTTTGCGGGCATATTTGTATAGCATGCAGAGGGAAAAGAATCGGTTGATTCGAAATGAATGTAAAGTAAACATTACTTTTTATCAAGAATGCTTGTTTTATTGTAATGTTTACTTTATATTTGCATCGTAATCTTTAAAACCATTGCGATATGAAAACCGATTATCTTTTGTCGCCCTCCTGCAAGAAAGTAGGATTGTGGTTGGGCATTCCTTTTGTGTTGGGAGGTCTTTATCTCTTGCTTGATGGATCGTGGATGGATACTTTCTTGTCCCAAATGGGGATGAGGGATTGTTTTGATGAACTTGTTGTGATAGGTCTTGCTGTCAGCTTGTTGCTGGCTTCCTTTTCGCGTGAGAAGGATGAGGACGAATGCATTGCCCATCTGCGCATGCAGGCTTGGACGATGGCCGTTGTGTGCAACTATCTGATTCTGATTGTGGCGACACTCTGCATCTACGGCATGCCATACCTCAACTTTATGGCTGTCAATATGTTTACCGTATTGATTTTGTTTCTTGTCGTTTTTCATTGGAAACTTTGGCGTTTCAGAAAGGAGAGTCATGAATAATACGTTAAGAGTGCAGCGTGCCATTCATCAGATGACACAACAGCAGCTGGCCGAGGCGGTAGGAGTAAGCCGCCAGACCATCAATGCGATAGAAACCAAGAAATATGTTCCGTCCACGGTATTGGCCCTCAAGATTGCGAAAGTTTTCGGCCAGTCGGTCGAAGCGGTTTTTCAGCTTGAGGAGGAAGATTGACTTTGCTTTCACAATTCTGCCCAGCTTGGAGTTTCCGTTTAAGCTGGGCAGAGCATTTGTTTAAGCTGGGTAAAGCGGTGGTTTAAGCTGGGTAAAGCAATGGTTTAAGCTGGGCAAAACGATGCTTTCACTTGGGTACTTTTCCCAGTTGGCACTGTCATTGGATAAAATAGGCGACGGTTCGGGGTAGCCAAATTGAAAAACTGTACTTTTTGTTTGCCTCTCCGATTGCCTTGCACTATCTTTGTTTTCAAAGTCAAAGAGAGGAGGAAACCGTGACAATGACCGAGCGTAAAATCATTCACATCGACATGGATGCCTTCTATGCGTCTGTAGAGCAGCGCGATAACCCCGAACTGCGTGGCAAGCCCATTGCTGTAGGTCATGCGGAGGAGAGGGGTGTGGTGGCTGCCGCCAGTTATGAGGCGCGCCGCTATGGAGTGCGTTCGGCCATGTCGTCGCAGAAGGCACGGAGGCTGTGTCCGTCGCTCATCTTCATCCCCGGGCGGATGGAGGTCTATAAAGAGGTATCCCGACAGATACATGAAATCTTCCACGAATATACGGACCTCATTGAACCGATTTCGCTCGACGAGGCTTTCCTCGACGTGACCGTCAACAAGCCAGGGATTCCGCTGGCGGTGGACATTGCCCGTGAAATCAAGCGGAAGATACGCGGCGAGCTGAACCTCGTGGCATCAGCAGGCGTATCCTACAACAAATTCTTGGCTAAAATCGCTTCGGACTATCGTAAGCCTGACGGACTCTGCACCATTCATCCCGACCAGGCACTGGATTTCATTGCCCGTCTGCCTATCGAAAGCTTCTGGGGGGTAGGGCCGGTTACGGCTAAACGGATGCACTTACTGGGCATACATAACGGAGCGCAGCTTCGGGCTCGTTCGCTGGAGATGCTGACAAGAGAGTTTGGCAAGGTGGGTACGGTGTACTATGACTTTGCCCGTGGTATCGATTTGCGGCCGGTCGAGGCGGTGCGCGTCCGCAAGTCCATCGGATGTGAGCATACGCTGGAGAGGGACATCAGCCGCACGTCATCGGTTATCATCGAGCTGTATCATGTGGCGGTGGAGCTGGTGGAACGTCTGAAGCGGAAGGACTTCCGCGGTAATACGTTGACCTTGAAAATTAAGTTCCACGACTTCAGGCAGATAACCCGTAGCATCACGCAGGGGCAGGAGCTGACGGAATTGTCCGTCATTTTGCCTTTGGCCAAGCAATTGCTTCGCGAGGTTGATTATGAGGAGCATCCTATCCGGCTTGTTGGTCTGTCGGTTTCCAATCCACGCGACGAGGAAGGTGGCAGACACGGAGTGTGGGAGCAGCTCAGTTTCGAATTCAGTGATTGGAAATAGGTAGAGTAATTAGGATTTTTGTATCTTTGGAACCAAAACGATAATAGATATGGGATGTATAATGAATGTTTTGTGGTTACTGTTCGGAGGTCTTCTGACAGCGCTGGAGTACTTGGTAGCCAGCCTCTTGCTAATGGTGACCATTGTAGGTATTCCTTTCGGTATGCAAACGCTGAAAATGGCTTCATTGGCTTTGTGGCCTTTCGGTAAAGAGGTACGGAGCGGCAGCCGTTCGGACGGTTGCTTGTATGTGTTGATGAATATCCTGTGGATCTTTTTAGGCGGCATCTGGATTTGTTTGTCTCATCTGTTGTTCGGGGCTTTTCTCTGTATTACGGTGATTGGTATCCCCTTCGGATTGCAGCATTTTAAGTTGGCGGTGGTAGCACTGACACCTTTCGGTAAGGACATCGTGGCGGTGTGACATGTCGCCATAAACTAAAAAAAGAGACGGGAAACCTTTCGGTTTTCCGCCTCTTCTGCATATTGTTTAAAGGGTTGTTTACAAAGTTAAGCTTGCTGTGCAAGCAGTTTCTGGAGTTTGCCGTTTAAGGCTTGGCACATAACACCGTTTCCCATTGCCTGATAGCGTTTGATACGGTACTGCAACATCATGATTTCATTTACGTTCTTTTTCATAATCGTTTGGTTTTAATGCCTTCCGCGTTTCGGAAAGCGGTTTGTACATCTTTTCTTCTTTTCTTTCTTAATAACGCTGCAAAGATACGAAATGTTTGCGAAAAATATGTTTTATAACATAAAAATCTTATTTCTTTCGCCAGTTTATGCTTTAAATGCTCTATTTTGCCATCTGCGTATTACAAAAATGTGACTATCTTTGTGCGGAAATCCTATTGGGAAATGATATGAAAATTCTATTTAACAAGTTGCTTTCGTTGCTTTGTAGTCCTTATCCCGAACTAAGAGCACGGTGGAAGACGGTAGTATTACCTTCGTTGCTGGTGTTTTTCATTCTCTATATTCTTCAACCTTTCGGCATATCTCGGATGGAGGGAGACAAATTTTTCGTTTTGGCGGGCTATGCGGTGGTTTCATCGGTTATGCTGGCGGTATCGGTTTATGTATTGCCGGCAGTGTTTCCTGCGTGGTTTCGGGAGGAGCGGTGGACGGTGGGAAAGGAGATACTCTCCACGCTGCTACTGTGTGTGCTGATAACCTTGGGTAACTGGTGTTATACGGCAGGGGTGTTTGGTATGGAGTTGAACATGCGTCTGCTTGCCGTCTGTCTGCTGTGGATGGTGGTTATCGGACCGTTCCCCATTGTGTTGTTCGTGATGTGGAATCGCAACCTGCAATTACGCCGTAATCTGCAGGAGGCGGTGGAGATGAATGTACGTCTGGAGGAAAGGATACATGCGCAGGTTGCATCGGAGTGTGAATCAGCAGGAAAAGGAGAAGAAATTTTGTTGGAAGGAGGAACAAGGGAAAGCTTGATACTCGCTCCTGAGCGGTTGCTTTATGCTGAATCGGAAGGTAACTATGTACGGTTGAACTATCTGGCTTCCGATAGCGGCAAGCCGGTGATGAAGCTGCTGCGCCTTACGTTGAAGCAGACTGAAACTGCGTTTTCAGATTATACCTATATAATAAGATGCCATCGAGCCTATCTAGTCAACCTGCATAGGGTTACGAAGGTGTCGGGCAATGCACAGGGTTATCGGCTCCATCTGGAGGGATGCGAGGAGGAAGTACCCGTTTCACGAAGCTATGCCGCAGATGTAAAAAAGGCTTTGGACAATCGTAAGTAAGTTTGCTGTTCGTCACAAGCCATTGTCATTCATCCCACCACGAAGTGGTTGGTCACATATCCGGGCTGTTTGTCCCGGATATTTTTTTCTCTGTTACTCTGCTTGTAATTTCGCTTCCGTCAAACGAAAGAAAACAGAAATGATGAAACGAATTCGCCTTGTTTTTATGGTATGTTATACGTTAGGTTTTAGTATGACCGATGCGCAGACCGTGGTATCCGACACCATCCGCCTGAGCACGGGAGGCATGACGATGACGGATAGTGTAGGATTGGATGAAGTGGTGGTGAAACGACGGCGTACGCCGGTGGCCAACAGTCGGTGGAGCGATCTGCATCCGGTGGAACTGGCCACCGTGGGCGGAGCGAACGGTGACCTCTATCGGGCACTTCAGACCCTGCCCGGTACGCAGGTGCAGGGCGAAACGGGCCGCCTGCTGGTACGCGGGGGCGACGACCGCGAGACGCAAACCTATATTGACGGCATGCACGTGCTGATGCCTTACACCTCGGTGGGGATTGGAGCTTCGGCTCGCAGCCGCTACTCCACCTTTATGTTCAGCGGGATAAATCTGTCTTTGGGTGGCGCACCGTTGGAGTATGGCGGTGCACTTTCGGCTGTTTTGCCATTGGAAACGAAAGATTATAGTACAGTGGACAAACTGGGGCTGAGTGCTTCCATCGTGGGGGCGGGTGGAGGAGGTACACGTACTTTCGACAAAGGTTCGGTTTCGGTGGACTTGAATTATCAGAACATGGCGTTACACAATCTGATTTATCCCGGGCGGAAAGATTTCGGTCGTCCCTATCAGTTGATGTCGGGAGCTGCACAGTTTCGTTTTACTCCCGATGCTTCGACCGTAGCCAAACTTTATGCTCAATACGACCGTACGGACTTTTCCACTTATGAGGGTGATGTCCGGCGCCTTTTCAACTTGGGGGAGGATAATGCCTATCTGAACGCTACATTACGCCGTACGTTCGGTGCCGGATGGGAATGGTTTGCGGGGTCGGCCTGGTCGTATAATCGTCGTATGGTGGACAATGCAGCTCTGGATGGTGATGCTTGGTTGGAACGTCAGCAGGAACTGCATCTGAAAACTAAAATTGGACGGCGTCTGTCCCCGCTCTTCCGTTTGGACGGTGGTATGGAGGCGTTTGTTCGCGGCTACGCTGCCAGTTACCATTTTCCAACCTCTGGTACAGTTGAGGGATGTGTGTCGCCCTCTTTTAGCGCCGCCTTTCTGTCTGCCTCCTGTTTTCCGCTGGAACAGTTCAAGGCTGAGGCCTCTGTACGTGCCGAGCATCGCTGGTGGAATGGGGAAATAGAGGTATCGCCACGCCTGGCGTTGAATTGGTTTCAGGGAGATGCCGTACTGACAGCAGTGGTGGGGCGATATACCCAGCTTCCGGCAGATAGCTTGCTGGTGAAGCAGGAGGGGTTGGAAGCCGAAACGTGCTGGCAGTATAACGCGGGGGCACAATACCATCGTGACGGCCGTCTTGCCAAGATAGAAGCTTATTATAAGAAATACAGCCGGCTGCCTCTGTGGGAGAGTACTGGTGGTGATGGAATGGTGCTGACTTCTGCTGGCTACGGCTATAGCAAAGGAATTGATTTCTTTTTGTCAGACCGTGCATCCTTGAAAAACTTTGAGTATCAATTGTCTTATACTTATAATCTGTCACGCCGTAAGACGGAATATGACTCCGAACTGACTGTCCCCCAGTATGCCACACGTCACAATGCGGCTGTTGTGGTGAAGTGGACCTTACCTCGCTTGCGTACAGTATTGAGTCTGACCGACCGTTTCAGTAGCGGGCGTCCGTGGCACAATCCGGATCGTCCGGGGCTGATGAACGACGAAGTGAAGCCGTATAACAGCCTTGATGTAGGATTGACTTTCCTGCCTTCAAAGAAGGTCATCATTCATGCATCCGCCACTAACGTGCTGGGTCGCCGCAACGAGTTCGGTCGGGTGGATGGAAGGCCGGTGTTGGCTGCTTCAGACCGTTTCTTCTATATCGGCGTCTTTGTGACGCTGGGGAAACACGCAGCCTACGATGTTTCCAATTTTTAGTGATTGCTTTTCTTGTTCTCTGAACTATATCAATTAACCATTAAAAACGAATGAATATGAAAACTTTAATTTTAGTTGTTTTCTTGGCCCTTCAGGGCCTGGTACATGCGCTCAATGCGCAGACATTGACTATCCGTGTATGCGACATTCCGAAACCGGAAGGTTACCTTTATGTTGCCTTTTATGCTTCCGAAGCCGATTTCCTGAAGAAGCTTGTGTCGGGTTTCCGTGTGGCAGTGACGGATACTGTTCTTGTTATTCCCTGCCGCGGACTTCCGGCAAGCGAATATGCTTTCTCGCTTTTTCAGGATGCGAACGGTAACGGACGGCTGGATACAGCTGCTTTCGGCATTCCGACAGAGAAATATGCTTTCAGTAATGATGCCGAGGGTGTGATGGGACCGCCGTCTTACGAAAAATGCCGCTTCCGTTTGCAGAATGATACGACCATGGTCGTCCGGTTGCGCTGAAGTCGGTCTTTCCTTACTTGACATGTTTTTCGGTTATTTGTATTGCGTTGTCGGTATATTCAGGCTGTGTCGGGTTGGTGGAATGGAAAACTTATTGTACATTTGTCAGCATAACAACCGCTCGTTTATGAAATATATCGTTAACTTTTTCAGCCTGCTCTGGCTGACATGCTTGTTTGCTTCGTGTAATAGTAAACATGTTCATTTTATCAGTGACCCAACCTATCGTACCCGTGTGGAACAGGACTTCCAGCAGAAACAGATTATCATGCACAAGGGGAATCTGTTTGCCATCTTCGATACCGACCTGACGCTCTATGAGCGCGAGGCACTGGAGTTCCTTTACGCCTATATGCCGCTGGCCGATATCACGGACTACTCCGGTGGTTTCCATCTGATGAATGTACAGGCAGCCCATCGTGCTTCTGAAGAAATGCCTTGGGGACGGATGGTTTCCGAAGAACTGTTCCGTCATTTTGTCCTCCCCGTGAGGGTGAACAACGAACCGCTGGACAGTGCCCGTGTGGTGTTTTACGAAGAGTTGAAGCCGCGTGTGCAGAACCTTTCCATGCGTAATGCTATTCTGGAGGTGAACCATTGGTGTCACGAGAAAGCTGTCTATCAGCCCAGCGACGCTCGTACCAGTTCGCCGCTGGCTACGGTTCGTACAGCTTACGGACGTTGCGGCGAAGAATCTACCTTCCTGGTGGCCGCTCTGCGCTCGGTGGGTATTCCTGCCCGTCAGGTCTATACGCCCCGCTGGGCGCATACGGATGATAACCATGCTTGGGTTGAGGCTTGGGCCGACGGCAAGTGGTACTTCCTCGGTGCCTGCGAACCCGAGCCGGTGCTCAACCTGGGATGGTTCAACGCGCCTGCCAGCCGCGGCATGCTGATGCATACCAAGGTATTCGGCCGTTACGAAGGACGGGAAGAAGTGATGTCCGTCACACCCAACTATACCGAAATCAACGTCATAGACAATTATGCTCCTACGGCTCAAGCTACTGTAACCGTGATCGATGAGGCCGGAAAGCCTGTCAGCGGAGCGCTGGTAGAGTTCAAACTTTACAACTATGCAGAGTTCTATACCGTGGCCCGCAAGCAGACCGATGCTTCGGGACAGACTTCGCTCACGGCCGGCAAGGGCGATATGCTGGTGTGGGCGTCGAAAGACGGACGCTTCGGTTTCCAGAAGCTCTCGTTCGGCAAGCAGGATACCCTGAGCGTAAAGCTCGACCGTCGCGATGGCGATCCTTTCGAACTGGATTTGGATATCGTTCCGCCTGTCGAGTCGGCCAATCTGCCGGCCGTTACGCCTGAACAGCGTGCCGAGAACAACCGCCGTATGGCTGTAGAGGATTCTATCCGTAACGCCTATGTGGCTACGATGATGACGCTCGACGAAGCACGTGCCTGGGCTTCTTCCCAAAAAGGCCTGAACGAAGCCGAACAACAGCGTGTGGCTGGCTATCTGGTTGCTTCGCGCGGCAATCATGCCGTTATCAAGGCACTTGTCACTTTTGCCTTGGAGCAGGGACAGGGTAGCCGGGCTGTAGAGTTGCTGGGAGCGGTGTCTGCCAAAGACTTGCGCGATGCCCGCTTCCCTATTCTGAAAGATCATTTGCTGAATACGGCTGTCGTTCCATGCGAGCGGAGCGTGGCATCATTGCTGAATCCGCGTATTGCGACAGAAGAACTGACAGCCTATAAGTCTTTCTTCCAGCAAGTCATTGACGAACAGACGGCCGAAGACTATCTGCACCATCCGCAGAAGCTGGTGGACTGGTGCCGTGAGAATATTACCCTGAACGACTCCTTGAATTCGCAACGCATCCCCATGTCGCCCGAAGGCGTGTGGAATGCTCGTATGGCCGACACGTATTCGCGCGATATATTCTTTGTGGCCGTAGCCCGCAGCTTGGGTATTCCTGCTTGGATTGACGAAGTGACCGGTGCTGTATGTTATTTGGATTTGGCCAATCATCCGAAACTGAAGAACGGAAAACTTTATCATGTGGACTTCAATGCGGGTGGTGCACAGACGGTATCGCCTTCGGGTAGTCTGGTGGCAACGTTTCAACCTACAAAGTTTATCGAAAATCCCAAATATTACAGCCATTTCACTCTGTCGCGTTGCGAGAACGGTGTACTTCGCCTGCAGAGTTACGATGAAAACGGTGCTTCATGGAACACTTTGCTGCGTACTCCCTTGCAGATGCCGGCCGGCTATTATGTCATGGTAAGCGGTACGCGTCTGGCCAGTGGCGGCGTGTTGGTGCACATGAGCGGCTTCAATGTCGAGGCAGGCAAAACGCAGACTACTGCTTTGAACATGCGCGAAAGTAAGGACCAGATACAGGTGATAGGCAACTTCAATTCCGAATCACTCTTTACACCCATCACAGACGGTGCGGTGGCCAGTGATCCCATCAGCGTACTGACGGCCTGTGGTCGCGGTTACTTTGTGGTTGGTGTACTGGGAGTAGGACAGGAACCCACCAATCACGCTCTGAAAGACATTGCCAAACTGAATAAGGAACTGGAGAAGTGGGGGCGCAAGATGGTGCTGCTCTTCCCCGATGAAGAAAAGTATGCCAAGTTCCGTCCGCAGGATTTCCCCGGTTTGCCATCCACCGTTGTTTATGGCATCGACAGCCATGGCATTGCTACCCAGATCATAGAGAATATGAAATTGAAACATCAGGATATGTTGCCGGTATTCGTGATTGCCGACACGTTCAACCGTGTGGTATTCGTTTCGCAAGGTTATACCATCGGTTTGGGTGAACAATTGATGCAGACCGTGAAAGGCCTGTAATCGACCTGCCTGACACAGTGCTTTGTCAGGGTCCGACACAGTGCTTCCTCATCCCCTCATGCAGTGCTTCGTGAGGAGGTGAGGAAGCACTTCTTCAGACCCTCATGAAGCACTTCGTGGTGGAGCGATGTTATGGAGCATGGAAATGAAAGGGGAATATAAGGTGTAAGAATACGAACCGTATGGGCATAAAAAAAGTCTGGTGTGCTTTTGCACGTCAGACTTTCAATTCTCTCTGTGTGTTGTTGTCCTGAATATTATTCAGCTACAACAGCGCTGTCAGCTACTACAGTATCAGCTGCCTGAGCTGCTGCCTCAGCTGCGGCTGCTTCTACAGCTGCGATAGAGTCAGCGATACGGATAGAATCAGCTGCTGCTTGTTCAGCGTTAGCTGCTTTGTTACCACAAGATGCGAAAGATACTGCTACGATAGCTGCTGCCATCAAAACTAATTTTTTCATTTTCTTTTTACTTTAAAAAACGTAATACAATCAATTGCTTTATTAAAACGGTGCAAAGTTAGGGACTTTTTGGATATGTTGTTCTCGAAACGCCAACTTTTTTTATATTTTTTTTCGTGACAGGCCGTTTCTGTAGAGGGATGTCGGTGGGGTTATGGAATATGGATAATAATGTGTAACTTTGTACCCGATTCAAGTATTAAGTGACTTATGATTGATACCAGTATATTCCAGAATAAGACAGCGGTTTATTATACCCTGGGCTGTAAGCTGAACTTTTCGGAAACTTCTACCATCGGCAAGATGTTGAAGGAAGCCGGAGTGCGTACGGCCAGAAGGGGGGAAAAGGCCGATATTTGCGTTGTAAATACCTGTTCGGTAACTGAAGTAGCCGACAAGAAATGCCGTCAGGCCATCCATCGATTGGTGAAACAACATCCGGGAGCTTTTGTGGTGGTGACGGGATGTTATGCGCAGCTGAAGCCTGATACGGTGGCCCACATCGAAGGTGTGGATGTGGTTCTGGGAGCCGAACAGAAGAAAGATCTTCTGCAATATTTGGGTAATTTGCAAAAACACGAGACGGGTGAGGCCTTTACGTCGGCCTTGAAAGATATCCGTTCGTTTGCGCCTTCGTGTTCGCGTGGCGACCGTACGCGCTTCTTCCTGAAGGTGCAGGACGGCTGTGATTATTACTGTTCTTATTGTACTATTCCCTTTGCCCGTGGGCGTAGCCGTAACGGCAGCATTGCTTCGCTGGTGGAACAGGCCCGGCAGGCGGCGGCCGAAGGTGGAAAGGAGATTGTGCTGACGGGAGTCAACATCGGAGACTTTGGCAAGACAACTGGTGAAACCTTCTTCGATCTGGTGAAAGCGCTGGACGAGGTGGAAGGCATCGAGCGTTACCGCATTTCGTCCATCGAACCCAATCTGCTGACCGATGAGATTATCGACTTCGTATCACATTCCAAGCGGTTTATGCCTCATTTCCATATTCCGTTGCAGTCAGGTTCGGACGAAGTGTTGAAGCTGATGCGCCGTCGGTATGATACCGCCCTGTTTGCTTCGAAGGTCCGGAAAATCAAGGAAGTGATGCCCGATGCCTTTATCGGTGTGGACGTCATTGTGGGAACGCGCGGCGAGACGGAGGAATATTTTGAAGAAGCCTGCCGTTTTATAGAGAGTCTGGACGTTACCCAACTGCATGTGTTCAGCTATTCGGAACGACCGGGTACGCAGGCGTTAAAGATAGATTACGTTGTGTCGCCAGAAGAAAAGCATCGCCGCAGCCAGCGGTTGCTCGAGTTGTCTGATGTGAAAACTAAAGCTTTCTATGAACGGCATATCGGACAGGCCTTGCCTGTGCTGCTGGAAAAGTCCAAGCCTGGTACACCTATGCATGGCTTTACGCCTAATTATATACGGGTGGAAGTGCCCCATAACGATGCACTCGACAATTGTGTGGTGACTCTTCGGTTGAGCGAATGGAACGAGGAGGGTACTGCCTTGAAGGGCTTGCCCTTGGAATAAACCACAGAAGAGAACGATGGAAGATATGGAAAAGGTAGCAGTCGTGATATTAAACTGGAACGGATGCGAGATGCTTCGTTCTTTCTTGCCTTCGGTCGTGGCTCATTCCGAAGTGGATGGTGCTGTCGTATATGTGGCGGACAATGGTTCTACGGATGCTTCTGTGCAGTTGGTACGGGAGGAATTTCCCACCGTACGTCTCGTTCTGTTGGAAAAAAACTGGGGATTTGCCGACGGCTATAATGAAGCCTTACGGCAGGTGGAGGCAGAATATGTGGTTCTGTTGAACTCGGATGTGGAGGTGACCGAACATTGGTTGCAACCGCTTCTGGCCTATATGGATGCCCACTCGGAGGTTGCTGCCTGCCAGCCCAAGCTATTGAGCTGGCATGATAAGACTGCTTTCGAGTATGCTGGTGCTGCCGGCGGTTTCATCGATCGTTATGGCTATCCTTTCTGTCGCGGTCGCATAATGGGTACTGTGGAAAAGGACGAAAGACAATATGATACGGTTATTCCCGTTTTTTGGGCGACGGGGGCTGCCTTGTTCATTCGTCTGAAGGATTATTGGGAGGCGGGAGGACTGGACGGTCGTTTCTTTGCCCACATGGAAGAGATTGATTTGTGCTGGCGGCTTCGTGCCCGTGGTCGGCAGTTGGTGTGTGTGCCCCAAAGTGTGGTTTATCATGTGGGCGGTGCCACGCTGAAGAAGGAAAATCCCCGCAAGACATTCCTGAACTTCCGTAACAATCTGCTGATGCTCTATAAGAACCTGCCTGCCGGAGAACTGGGTGGTGTGATGCGTGTCCGTTGGTTGCTCGACCAAGTGGCAGCTCTTGTTTTTCTATTGCAAGGCCATTGGGACAATGCCTGTGCCGTCTGGCGTGCCCGTCGGGAGTATCGTCGGCTTCGCCCCTCATTCCGTCCGTCGCGTGAGGAAAACGAAAAGAAGACCTGCACCTCAGTGATTCCCGAACGTACAAGCTATAGTATTCTGATGCGTTACTATCTGAAAGGGCAGAAACGTTTTTCAGGCTTGTAATGTCTGTCTTTCTACATGTACCTCTACTCCCGCCGTTTCAATATCAGCCCCCATGGGGGGATTGCGTTTGGATAGTTTCAGGTCAATGCATTCGACAGCCGGAAAATCGTTGAACAGACGAAGGACAATGCGTCCCGCAACGTGTTCGAGTAGTTTGGAAGGAATGTCCATTTCTTCTTTTACGGCTTGGTGGATTTCTGCATAGTTGACGGTATCGGCTACGTCGTCACTTTCTATTGCACGCGTAATGTCTGTCTTCAGTCGTAGTGATACGATGAACTCATTGCCTACGGTCGTTTCTTGGGGAGCTACGCCGTGGTAAGCAAAAAAACGGATATTTTCGAGAAGGATATAACTAGTCATGTCAGCCTGTTTCTATAGGGAAAAATAAAAATAGATCAGTCTTTTTATCAATAGAATTGTTTATTGGGCAGTTGTTGTTTTAGTAATGCAAAGATAAAATAAAAGGAGGGTGTAGCAATTTTTTTTGCTATATTTGTGCGTCTTAAATATAGAATACTTATGTCTTTGCATCAATTTCATCTCTTTTTATGGGTGATGAGCAGTGTGGCATTGCTTGTTTTCATAGCCCTTTATTTTGTGAAAGCTGGTTACGGCATGTTTCGTACAGCTTCGTGGGGATGGTCTATATCCAACAAAGTGGCTTGGGTGCTGATGGAGGCACCGGTCTTTTTTGTGATGTTGGGGTTGTGGGTGGCAAGCGGGGTTGGATTTTCTGCGCCGCAATTTTTGTTTCTGCTCTTGTTCGAACTGCATTATCTGCAACGTTCCTTCGTCTTTCCGTTGCTTATGAAGGGGCGGAGCCGCATGCCGGTGGCGATTATGGTCATGGGCATTGTGTTCAACGTGTTGAACGGATTGATGCAGGCTGGTGGGCTATTCTGGTATATGCCCGAAGGATATGACGAAGGTTGGGCTTGGTTGGCGCGTCCGCTCTCTGTCGCAGGATTGGTCTTGTTTGTTGTGGGTATGGGTATTAATCTGCATTCCGACCATGTCATCCGTCATCTGCGCAAGCCGGGTGACAATCGGCATTATCTGCCAGGCAAGGGCATGTATCGTTATGTTACGTCGGCCAATTATTTTGGAGAGCTGGTAGAGTGGACGGGGTTTGCTTTGCTGACTGCTTCCCCTGCTGCGTGGGTGTTTGTTTGGTGGACGGCGGCCAATCTGGTTCCTCGGGCCGATGCCATACATAAGCGTTATCGTGAAGAGTTTGGTAATGAAGCCGTGGGGCGAAGAAAACGGATTATACCTTATATATATTAATGAAGAAAAAAGAAGAAAAGGATGCTTTAAGTTGTAGGAAATTGAGGTGATATATTGCAGCTTTCAGAGAAGGCTTGTGTATGTTTTTTATAAAACGGTGTTTTCCTGGTCTAAAAAGACTGTAATCATCTCCTTGTAACATCCTTTTCCAAAAATAGATAGATTATGAATTCGAAATTATTTACTCCAGTAACTTTAGGACCACTGACGCTGCGCAATCGCACGATTCGCTCAGCGGCTTTTGAGAGCATGTGCCCTGGCAATAAACCTTCGGAGCAGTTGCTCGATTATCATCGTTCGGTTGCGGCTGGCGGGGTAGGCATGACAACTGTTGCCTATGCGGCTGTAACTCGTAGCGGCCTTTCATTCGACCGTCAGTTGTGGATGCGGCCGGAGATTGTTCCTGGGCTTCGTCGCTTGACTGATGCCATCCATGCCGAAGGGGCTGCTGCCAGCATTCAGCTGGGGCATTGTGGCAACATGTCCCACAAGAGCATCTGCGGGTGCTTGCCTGTGGGAGCCAGTACGGGATTCAATTTGTATTCCCCTACATTTGTTCGTGGTCTTCGGACAGATGAACTGCCTGAGATGGCGCGTGCTTATGCTCGTGCGGTCAATCTGGCTCGTGAGTCTGGATTTGATGCGGTGGAAATACATGCAGGCCATGGCTATCTTATCAGCCAGTTCCTTTCTCCATCGACTAACCATCGTAGAGACGAGTTTGGCGGCTCGTTGGAGAACCGCATGCGATTCATGGATATGGTCATGGACGAAGTGATGAAGGCGGCCGGCAATGACATGGCCGTATTGGTAAAGATGAACATGCGAGACGGTTTTCGTGGAGGCATGGAGTTGGACGAATCCTTGCAGGTAGCCCGTCGATTGCAACAATCGGGAGCACACGCTTTGGTGTTGAGCGGAGGATTTGTCAGCAAGGCTCCAATGTACGTGATGCGTGGCGAGATGCCCATCCGCACCATGACCCATTACATGACCTGCTGGTGGTTGAAGTATGGTGTGCGTATGGTGGGCAAGTGGATGATACCTACCGTGCCTTTCAAGGAAGCTTATTTTCTGGAAGATGCCTTGAAGTTTAGGGCTGCACTTGATATACCTTTGGTTTATGTAGGCGGATTGGTAGCCCGACAAAAGATTGATGAAGTGTTGGATCATGGTTTCGAGGCTGTACAGATGGGACGTGCTTTGCTCAATGAACCAGGTTTTGTCAATCGCATGCGGGAAGAAGAGCATGCCCGCTGTTCTTGTAAGCATAGTAATTATTGCATCGCCCGCATGTACTCTGTCGATATGGCTTGCCACCAGCATTTGAAGGAGGAATTACCTCTTTGTCTGAAGAAAGAGATTGAACGGATTGAAAGTAGAGGATGAGGCGTATGGAAAAAAAATTGGCTGTAATAACAGGAGCCGATGGTGGCATGGGAACGGAGATCACCCGCGCGGTGGCCTTAGCTGGTTATCGGGTATTGATGGCCTGTTATGATATATCGAAGGCTGAAGAAAAGAGACGGATGCTGGTGAAGGAAACTGGGAATGAAGACATCGAGGTCCAGCACATTGATTTGGCTTCGTTGGATACGGTGGCCGCTTTTGCCAATCGTCTGTTGAAGTGTGGCGAGGAAGTGGCATTGCTGATGAACAATGCAGGTACGATGGAGACAAAGCGGAGTATCACAGTGGACGGATTGGAGCGTACGGTTAGTATCAATTATGTCGGGCCTTATCTGTTAACGAGAAAGTTGCTTCCGTTGATGGGAGAGGGAAGTCGTGTAGTCAATATGGTATCGTGCACTTATGCTATAGGGCGATTGGACTTTCCCGATTTTTTCCTGAAAGGCAAGCAGGGAAGTTTTTGGCGTATTCCCATTTATAGCAATACGAAATTGGCTTTAACTCTGTTTACCCTTGAACTGGCCGATCGCGTGAAAGATAGAGGCATTGTAGTCAATGCAGCTGATCCTGGTATTGTTTCGACAGATATTATCACGATGCACATGTGGTTCGATCCATTGACAGATATACTTTTCCGTCCTTTTATTCGTACGCCGCGACAAGGAGCGGCAACGGCGGTTAGCCTTTTGCTAGACGAAGAAGCGGGAAGGCGTACAGGTACATTGAATGTTAGTTGTCATCCCAAGCAGCTTTCCGAACGATTTATCCATCACAAACAATCCAAAGAACTGTGGGAGAGGACGGAACAGCTTGTGGAAAAATGGCTTTGAACGATGTGGGGTTGAGCGCATGTCTAAATGTTATAAAGAAACAGCCAGGCGTTTTATAATAGAACGTCTGGCTGTTTTCTTATTTAGAAATTCTTGAGTTTCTTGAAGATTCCCTCTTAAGAGTTGTTAGATGGAGAGGGCGCGCAATACATTGACAAGTTCTTTCTTGATAGGCTTGTCATTTTTGATAGCTTTGGTGAAAGGAACATAAACAACTTCGTCATGTTCGATACCAATCATTACGTTGCGCTGGCCTTCCATGATGGCGTCGATGGCGGCAGCACCCAGTCGGCTGGCCAGGATGCGGTCGTGGGCCGTGGGGCTTCCACCGCGTTGCAGGTGGCCGAGGATGGTAACGCGTACGTCATACTGCGGATATTCATTCTTTACGCGTTCGGCATAGTGCATGGCGCCTCCCGTCAGTTCGCTTTCGGCAACGAGTACGATACTGCTGTTCTTCGACTTGCGGAAACCGTTCTTGATGAACTCTTCCAATTGATCGACTTCCGTACTGAATTCAGGGATGATGGCTGCTTCGGCACCCGATGCAATGGCACCGTTCAAGGCCAGGAAGCCAGCGTCGCGTCCCATAACTTCGACGAAGAACAGGCGCTCGTGCGATGTAGCCGTATCACGGATTTTGTCAACAGCGTCGAGGATGGTGTTCAGAGCCGTATCATATCCGATGGTAGTATCCGTACCATAAAGGTCGTTGTCGATGGTGCCGGGCAGGCCGATGCAGGGCACGTCGAACTCTTGTGCGAAGATGCGGGCACCTGTCAGCGAACCGTCGCCGCCGATGACAACGAGGGCGTCGATGCCTTCTTTCTTCATGTTTTCGTAGTCTTGCTGGCGGCCTTCAGGAGTGGTGAATTCCTTGCAACGTGCTGTTTTCAGGATGGTTCCTCCCAGCTGGATGATGTTGCTTACATTCTGGCTCTTGAATTCTTTGATTTCGCCGGTCACCAGACCCTTGTATCCTCTATATATACCTTTAACTTGAAGTCCGTTGTAGATGGCTGCGCGTGTCACCGCACGGATGGCTGCGTTCATGCCCGGAGCGTCTCCTCCGGAGGTCAGGATGCCGATGCACTTAACTATTCCCATAACAATCTTTTTTAGTTAATAAATGACGTTGCAAAGATACGAAAAAGCTTAGGGTAGCTATAATAATTTTCGTTAATTTGCCGAAGTTTGGAGTTTCTCTTCAATCGCGGTCGAGATTTCTTCCATCAGCCATTTGGGAGTTGAAGTGGCTCCACAGATGCCGATGGAGGAGGCTTTGGCCAGCAGGGAGGTATCTATTTCCTCGGGGCTGTCTATCAGGTGCGAATTGGGGTTCACCTTCAGGCATTCGCTGAGAAGCATCTTGCCGTTGGAGCTCTTCTTGCCGCTGACGAAGAATATCAGGTCGTGCGAGGCGGCAAACTTGCGGATGTTGGGGATGCGGTTGGCCACCTGTCGGCAGATGGTGTCGTAATATTCAAAAGTAACATCGGGCGAGATGTGTTCCTTGATATACTCTACGATGCGTTGGAATTCGTCGAGCGACTTGGTTGTCTGCGAGTAGAGGCGTATGCTGCGGCTCAGGTCGAGCGACTTGGCTTCTTCCAGCTTCTCGATGACGATGGCTTTCCCTTCCGTCTGCCCGACGAGCCCCAGCACTTCGGCATGGCCGTTCTTGCCGTATATCACTATCTGCTTATCTTCTTCCGTGTTTTGGGTATATTCCTGCTTGATGCGTTTCTGCAGGCGGAGGACGACGGGGCAGGTGGCGTCAATGATTTCGATGTGGTTTCGGCGAGCCGTCTCGTAGGTTTCGGGCGGTTCGCCATGAGCGCGGAGCAGCACTTTGGCGTCGTGCAGGCGGTTGAATTCGTCGTGGTTGATGGTGACGAGCCCCATGGCCTTCAGGCGCTCCACCTCGCGGCTGTTGTGCACAATGTCGCCCAGGCAGTACAGCGTGCCGCCTTTGGCCAGCTCTTCTTCGGCTTTGCTGATGGCGTTGACCACTCCGAAGCAGAAGCCCGATCCTTCGTCTATTTCTACTTTTGCCATAAGATAAAACGGTGTTTTGCGGGTTGGAAAACATTGCTTTCCCGACCGGAAAACAATGCTTTCCCAGTCGGGCGGGGTTGAGGCTTATTGGCCGGCCACGCGTGCGAACTGTTCGGCCAGCCAGGCCTTCTGCTGCTCGATGGTCAGATGGCTGTTGTCCAGCAGCAGGGCGTCGTCGGCCTTGCGAAGGGGGCTCACCTCGCGATGCTGGTCGATGTAGTCGCGTTGCTTCACATTCTCTAGTATCTCGTCGAAGTTCACGACCTGACCTTTGGCCTTCAGCTCGTCGTAGCGGCGCTGGGCGCGTATCTCGGGCGAGGCGGTGACGAATATCTTCAGCTCGGCGTCGGGGAAGACGGTGGTGCCGATGTCGCGTCCGTCCATGACAATACCTTTCTGCCGTCCCATTTCCTGTTGTTGTTTGACCATCGCTTCACGTACGAAGTCGAGTGCAGCCACGGGACTGACATGGGAGGAAACTTCCATGGTGCGTATCTTGCTTTCCACATTCACGCCGTTCAGATAGGTGTCGGGGCGGTTGGTCTCCGCATTGGGGCGGAAGGAGATGCGGATGTTGTCTATCTCGTTTCTGAGTTTCTCTACGTCGATCTGCCCGTCGTGCAGGAGTCCGTTCTCGATGCAATACAGGGTGACGGCCCGGTACATGGCTCCGCTATCGATATAAATGTAACCTATTTCGCGGGCCAAGTCTTTAGCCATAGTACTTTTTCCACAGGAGGAGAAACCGTCAATGGCAATGGTTATCTTTTTCATGTTGCTATATATAATAAGGTGTTTATCCGTTCAAATGGAAGAAGCTTCGTTTTAAAACGAAAACATTTCATTTTTTGTTCAAAAAAACATGCCAAAGATAAGGGTATTTTTAAAATATCTCGTTACATTTGTGGCATAAAAGCGAAAGTAGCCTTTTGAACAATTAAAAAAACGAAAATGCAGGGATGAATGTGAAAAAAAAAACATCCATGTGTGACGTTTCGTGGGAAAAGTGCTATATTTGCCCCAAATGAGAAACACTAAAATTAAATATAAATTATGGAAGTTAAAAAATCGCCTAAAGCAGACTTGGAGAATAAGAGATCGACTTGGCTGCTCGTCGGTTATGTGGCTGTGCTTGCTATCATGTTCGTCGCCTTCGAATGGACGGAGCGTGATGTGAAGATTGATATGAGCCAAGCTGTAGCCGACATTGTGTTTGAAGAGGAAATCGAAATCCCTATCACGGAACAACCGGAACAGGTGACTCCTCCGCCTCCTCCTGAGGCACCCGCCATTGTTGAAACTTTGACAATCGTGGATGACGAGATGGATATCGAGTCAACAGAGATCGCTTCTTCCGAGGAAACCGGTCAGGCTGTAGAAATCGCCTACGTACCCCCTTCGATAGAGGAAGAGGAGGAAGTCGAAGAGCAGGAAATCTTCGAAGTCGTTGAACAAATGCCCGAGTTCCCCAATGGCGGTATGGCAGGTCTGATGCAGTATCTGAGCAAGAACATCAAGTACCCCACTATCGCACAGGAGAACGGTACGCAGGGTCGTGTAACCGTGCAGTTCGTGGTAAATGCCGACGGTAGTATCGTAGATGCCAAGGTTATCCGTGGTGTTGACCCCTACCTCGACAAGGAAGCCCTTCGCGTGATCAACTCCATGCCGAAGTGGAAGCCCGGTATGCAGCGTGGTAAGGCTGTACGTGTGAAATATACCGTGCCCGTAATGTTCAGATTACAGTAATACAAAAAATGAGAATATGGAAAGAGGTTGCCGTATGTGCAGCCTCTTTTCGTTCTCGACCATTTCATTCCAAAGGATTTTTTTTCATGTTTACATCATCCGAACTTCTTGACAAAATTAATGCCCACCTTGTGGATTTAAAATTCTCTCGGTCTCCTGAGGGACTTTATGCTCCAGTGTCTTACGTCCTTTCGTTGGGCGGAAAACGTATTCGTCCCGTGCTGATGTTGCTGGCTTACAACCTGTATAAAGAAGACGTGGAGTCCATCTTTAATCAAGCGACGGGTATCGAAGTCTATCATAATTATACGTTGTTGCACGACGACCTGATGGACAAGGCGGATCGTCGCCGTGGCAAGCCGACGGTGCACAAGGTCTGGAATGAAAATACTGCTATCCTTTCGGGTGATGCCATGCTTGTGTTGGCTTATCGGTATATGGCTGAAGGATGTCCTGTCGGGCTCCTGAAGCCGGTCATGGATTTGTTTGGACAAACGGCGCTTGAGATTTGCGAAGGACAGCAGTTCGACATGGAGTTTGAAAATCGTAATGATGTGTCGGAGGCGGAATACTTGGAGATGATTCGTCTCAAGACTTCCGTCCTGCTTGCGGCCAGCTTGAAATTGGGTGCTCTTTTGGGCGGTGCTCCGCAGGAGGATGCTGAACGGCTGTATGATTTTGGCGTAAACCTGGGCTTGGCCTTCCAGTTGAAAGACGACTGGCTGGATGTGTATGGCGATCCGAAAGTGTTCGGTAAGAATATCGGAGGCGATATTTTGTGCAATAAGAAGAGTTACTTGCTGATACAGGCTCTTGAACGTGCTTCCGATGATCAACGGAAGGAATTGGAGCGTTGGTTGGCGGCTGATGAGTTTGTGCCGGCCGAAAAGATTGCGGCGGTGACCCGATTGTATGATGCCATCGGAGTTGGTGCGCTTTGCGAGGAAAAAATACAGGCATATACTCGCCAAGCGGAAGAAAATCTCCTGCGGGTTGAGGTGGAGCCGGGTCGTAAGCAGGAATTGCAGAAGTTGATGGAGGCTTTGATGCGTAGGAACGTTTAAGATCAGGAAATCGGATTATTCATCAGCAAATTAAAAAAAGGAATGCCATATAGAAGATTGCCAAATACGGATCAGGCGCGTATTCGTGCGTTGAAGGCTGCGATAGAGAAGGCCGATGCCTACGACAATCCGTACGGGATACCTTTCAGCTTTAAGGTTCTAGGTGCAGCTCGAAATTTTCTGCCTCGTTTTGAGGCGGCACACATCTTCTATATGCAATGTTTTGACAGGCAGTCGGTGGCTGGCAGAAAGCATCAGGCGCATGTGAAGATGGCCCGTCTCTACATCTCCCATTTTATTCAGGTACTCAATTTGGCGGTGATACGTTCGGAAATCCGTGTGTCGCATAAAGAATACTATGGTTTGGACGCACAAAATAGTTTGCCCGACTTGTCCAGCGAATTATCACTGGTAGAGTGGGGGCGCAAGGTTATCGAAGGAGAGGGGCGCCGCGTTTCGCAAGGCGGCATTCCCATTTATAATCCGACTATTGCCAAGGTGAAGGTTCATTATGATATCTTTGTCGAAAGCTATGAAAGACAGAAAGGCTTTCAGCAGGCCACGGCCCGTGCTTTAGAAGCTTTGGCATCTATGCGTCAAGAGGCAGATGCGCTTATCTTGGATATTTGGAATCAGGTAGAGGCCAAATTCGAACAGATGGTGCCCAATGAACGGCGGCTGGAGCTTTGCCGTTCGTATGGATTGATCTATTATTATCGTACCAGTGAAAAGTTGAAGGCGGGAGGTGAACTATGAATATGATTGATACACATTCGCATTTGTTTTTGGAAGAGTTTGCCGAAGACCTGCCCGATGTTATAGAACGTGCGCGTCAGGCTGGTGTCAGCCATATTTTTATGCCGAATATTGACAGTACGACTCTTCAGCCGATGCTGGATGTCTGCCGCCGCTACGACGGATATTGTTTTCCGATGGTAGGACTTCATCCCACTTCGGTTCGTGCCGAGAGTTATGAGAAGGAACTGGATGTTGTGGCCCGCGAATTGGCATCTGGCCGCAGTTATGTGGCTATCGGTGAGATAGGCATGGATTTGTATTGGGATAAAACGTACCTGAAAGAGCAGGAAGAAGTGCTTCGTCGTCAGTTCGACTGGGCGTTGGTGTATGATCTGCCCGTTGTGATTCATTGTCGTGAAGCTTTTGCACCTATATATAAGATAATGGAAGACTATCGATCTACTAGTCTTCGGGGCGTCTTTCATAGTTTTACTGGTACAGCTGATGAGGTGAAGCGTATTTTGGAATTTCCAGGTTTTTATTTGGGAGTGAATGGCGTGGTGACTTTTAAGAAATCCCATTTACCCGATGTGTTGTCGTCCATACCGTTGGAACGGATCTTGTTGGAAACAGATTCACCCTATCTGACCCCTGTTCCTTACCGAGGAAGAAGAAATGAAAGTGCCTATGTGCAATACGTCCTGTCGAAGGTTGCGGAGATTTGTGGGCGAACTCCCGATGAGGTGGCGAAGCAGACGTCTGAAAGTGCCTTAAAAGTGTTTGGAATACTCAAATAAGGACGCAAAGATTTTAAAGTTTATTAATTTTGGGTTTTTCTTAAAGATTATAGGGTGAGAATGCGATGCAAGAACAAAAAAAAGAATACATTTGTAGCTGAAAATGCTGGTGGTTCGCAAATTTTTCGTAATTTGCAGCCGATTTGAGAAAAGATATATTGCATAAGGAGAGATGCTCGAGTGGTTGAAGAGGCACGCCTGGAAAGCGTGTATACCCCTAAAGGGTATCGGGGGTTCGAATCCCCCTCTCTCCGCAATTGACGATAACAGATATGGAAACAATAAATGAACATAATATAAATAAATTAATTAATTAATCTTAAAAATTAGACACACAATGAAAAAGTTATTTGCAATTGTTGCTGTGATGGGAGTCTTAACATTTGGCTCAACTCAACTTGCTAAAGCTCAGGATGCTCCTGCAGCGGAACAAACAGAACAGGCTGCTCCCGCAGTAGAAGCTGCTGCTGACGAGGCTGCTGCTCCTGTAGTAGTAGAAGAAGGTGGTATTCACAAGGAACTGAAGATCAAATATATCGAAGGTTCTGCATTCTTCATGAGTTTTATTTCTATTGCATTGGTTATCGGTTTGGCTTTCTGCATCGAGCGTATCATTTATCTGAGCTTGGCCGAAATCAACACGAAGAAGTTCTTGGCCGCTATTGAAGCAGCTATGGAAAAAGGTGATGTAGAAGGTGCTAAGGATATTGCACGTAACACCCGCGGTCCTATCGCTTCTATCTACTACCAGGGTCTGATGAAATTGGATCAAGGCTTGGACGTTGTTGAGAAATCAGTAGTTTCTTACGGTGGTGTACAGGCTGGCTACTTGGAAAAAGGTTGCTCTTGGATTACGCTGTTCATCGCAATGAGCCCGTCTTTGGGATTCTTGGGTACTGTGATCGGTATGGTGCAGGCATTCGATAAGATCCAGCAGGTAGGTGATATCTCTCCGACGGTCGTTGCAGGTGGTATGAAAGTGGCCTTGATTACGACTATCTTCGGTTTGATCGCAGCCTTGATTCTGCAGGTATTCTACAACTACATCCTGTCTAAGATTGAAGCTCTGACTAGCGAAATGGAAGATTCTTCTGTAACGCTGTTGGATATGGTTGTGAAATATGAACTGAAGTACAAAAAATAATAATCTTATTGCAAGATGAAGAAATTTAAAATACAAAGGGTTTCAGGATTTATCCTGTCTGTAATGCTCCTCATTACACTGGTCATCCTGGGTTTGTTCTTCTTCGGTGGAGAAACCCCAATGGATCAGCGTGTGGTGGCTGACCCTTCGCTGTCAGAGCCGCTTTACACGGACGCTATCCTGTATTGGAATTATATTTTGTTTGTGTTGGGAGT
>DXAV01000040.1 GCA_019116805.1 Candidatus Bacteroides merdavium
TGCAGGACGAACTTGCACTGAAAACTACCATCAGGCTTGATGGGAACAACCACGGGATATTCCTGACTGATGATATTGTCTTCCAGATACAGGATGCCGCTGTCGAAGCCCAGCCGTGGGTCGTAGCCGTCCAGATAACCTTGCAGGCAGACACTGTCGCTGCGGAAGAAGTCGTCGCCATAGCCGTTGTCGGCTTCCACGGCGGGTGTATCGGGGCGGGTGCGGACGTAGCGTTGCGGCTCGTTGCCGTCGAGGGCAATGAGGCAGGAACCGTCCTTGCGGGGCGTCAGCAGCAGCGTTACGGAAGAACCGTCGGCGCGGCTTTGTGCAGCCAGTATCACTCGTTTGCCTTTCTTGCGGCATTCCTTCAGGTCGTACAGACGGTTGTTCGTGATGACGAGTGAGTCGTAGATGCCATATGTCCATCGGCCTTGTGCGTCGTCGGCAAACCAGTTGCCTTCCACTTGCTTCAGGGGCTGCTTATTCTTGCGGGCAGGGACAAGCGAGATGTCGTAAGTGTTGCTTTCCGAGCTGTTGGGGGCGATGAGGTGGATGGTTTGTACATCTGCCGGCAGCGGCTCGAACAGCAGGACGAAATCCGTCGTGCCCGAGTCGGGCATGACGATTTTTTCTTTCAGCTCGATGCCTTCAGCACCCGTTTGTGCGTATCGTTTGCCAGTGGCGGCATCTTCCAGATAGCTGTCGCCGTCCTCCATGATCCACCAGTGCGGGCGGAAGATGGCGTGGATATAGACTTTGGTACACTCGGGTGTCCGTTCGATGCGGGTGATGTTACGGATGCTGCCATTGCGGGCCTTGAACGTGGGGTTCTCGATGGTTTGTGCTGTCAGTAAGAGTCCTGACAGGAGAAACAGGAGGCTACAAAAGATTTTTTTCGTCTGATGCATGGTATTTCGGTATTAATTATATCTACTTAAATTTCGTACAAAGGTAAAAAAAAGGCAGATAGATAAAAAATCTCATGTAGGAAAATGATGTGAAGATTGATATTTCTTTTGTTTTTTGTGCAGGAAAGAGGCTGCCGCATCGGATGCTGCGGGGTAAAACTTACTTAGAGAGGCTCGAATAAGAGAAGAGTGGCGAAAGCAGGCTTCTTTGCCAACTTAACATAGATTAATCCCTCAGATACGCATCTTTTTTTGTAACTTTGCGGGCGGAATTCAAAGGCACCACAGATTACACAGATTCTCACAGATTCCCTTTGCTTTTAATCTGTGTCAATCTGCGTAATCTGTGGTGCCGATAAGACAGCATTGATTCAAACTTTAAATACTTTAAGCATTATGGCAAAGAAAGCTCTTTTAATGATTCTCGATGGTTGGGGTTGTGGCGACCATCAGAAGGACGACGTGATCTTCAACACTCCCACGCCTTACTGGGACAGTCTGCTGGCCAACTATCCGCACTCACAGCTCCAGGCGAGCGGCGAGAACGTCGGTTTGCCCGACGGACAGATGGGTAACTCCGAAGTGGGCCACCTGAACATCGGTGCCGGACGCATCGTTTATCAGGACCTCGTGAAGATCAACCGCGCTTGTGCCGATGGAAGTATCCTGAAGAATAAGGAAATCATCTCTGCCTTCTCTTATGCGAAGGAGAATGGCAAGAACATCCACTTCATGGGTCTGACTTCGAACGGCGGCGTTCACTCTTCGTTCGACCACCTGTTCAAGCTCTGCGACATCGCCAAGGAATATGGCCTGCAGGATACGACGTTCATCCACTGCTTCATGGACGGACGCGACACCGACCCGAAGAGCGGTAAGGGCTTCATCGAGCAGCTGACTGCCCACTGCGCACAGTCGGCCGGTCGCATCGCCAGCATCGTGGGCCGCTTCTATGCTATGGACCGCGACAAACGTTGGGAGCGTGTGAAACAGGCATACGACCTGCTTGTCAACGGACAGGGTCGCGTGGCTACCGACATGGTACAGGCCATGCAGGAGTCGTATGACGACGGCGTGACGGACGAGTTCATCAAGCCTATCGTAAATGGCGCTTTCGACGGCACCATCAAGGAAGGCGATGTAGTGATCTTCTTCAACTACCGCAACGACCGCGCTAAGGAGTTGACCATCGTACTGACCCAGCAGGATATGCCGGAGCAGGGCATGCACACCATCCCTGGTCTGCAATACTACTGCATGACGCCGTACGACGCTTCGTTCACTGGTGTACACATTCTCTTCGACAAGGAGAACGTACAGAACACACTGGGCGAATACTTGGCCAACAACGGCAAGACGCAGCTGCACATTGCCGAGACGGAGAAATACGCACACGTAACCTTCTTCTTCAACGGCGGCCGCGAAACTCCGTATGCCAACGAAGACCGCATCCTCGTTCCTTCTCCGAAAGTTGCTACGTACGACCTGAAGCCCGAGATGAGCGCCTACGAAGTGAAGGACAAGCTGGTTGAGGCTATCGGCACACAGAAGTACGACTTCATCGTGGTGAACTACGCCAACGGCGACATGGTAGGCCACACAGGTATCTACGAGGCTATCGAGAAGGCCGTTGTAGCCATCGACAACTGCGTGAAGGATACCGTTGAGGCTGCCAAGGCCAACGGTTACGAGGTGATCATCATCGCCGACCACGGTAATGCCGACCATGCTCTGAACGCCGACGGTACGCCCAACACTGCTCACTCGCTGAACCCTGTGCCCTTCGTTTACGTGACGGACAACAAGGATGCTAAGGTAGAGAACGGTGTGTTGGCCGACGTAGCTCCGTCCATCCTCCACATCCTCGGCATGCCTCAGCCTGCTGAGATGACTGGCAAGGACCTGATTAAGTAATTATTCGGAAGAATATAAATGAATAGAGGGCAGGCAGAAGGTGCTGATGAAAAGATTCCTTCTGTCTGCCTTTGTATTTTTAAGGAATGTCTTCCTTCACGAGGGGCACTGTTTACTCCGTTTGTACTGTCAGTTTAAAGTCTTTGTACTGTCAGTTTACTCCGTTTAAACTATCAGTTTAGTACGTTTAAACTGCCAGTTTATCGGCATTAAACTGAGAGTTTATTTTTCTTAAACCAAAATAAACTGATATGTAATTGATTCATAACGGTTTATGTAAGTGCCCGATTGTGAAGAAAGTCTTTGATAAAAGAACGGTAATTTATGATACAGATAGACGATGTAGTGGTAAGTCTCGACGTGTTGCGCGAGAAGTTTCTGTGCGACCTGTCTGCCTGCAAGGGTGAGTGTTGCATCGAGGGAGATGCCGGAGCGCCGGTTGAGTTGGACGAGGTGGAGAAGCTCGAAGAAGTGCTCCCCGTGATATGGGACGACCTCAGCCCCGAAGCGCGGGCCGTCATCGACCGTCAGGGGGTGGTATATACCGATTGCGAGGGCGACCTGGTGACGTCCATTGTCAACAACAAGGATTGCGTCTTTACCTGCTACGATGACAAGGGGTGCTGCTATTGCGCCATCGAGAAAGCCTTCCGTGAAGGCAAGACCGACTTCTATAAGCCCGTTTCCTGCCACCTCTATCCCATCCGCGTGGGCGACTACGGCCCCTACAAGGCGGTGAACTACCACCGTTGGGATGTCTGCAAGGCCGCCGTCCTGCTGGGACGCAAGGAGAATGTGCCTGTCTATAAGTTCCTGCGCGAACCGCTTATTCGCAAGTTCGGCGAGGCGTGGTACAAGGAACTGGAGATCGCGGCGGAGGAGCTGGAGAAGCAGGGGATGTTGTAACTGGTAGAACAAGGAGATGATGGAGCGTTGTTGGTGCTTGTGTCTGTTGGTCCTCTGCCTGTTCATGGTTTCGTGTGAGCAGGATAAGGGTTGTCCGGAAGAGGAACCGGAATTGGAATTGGCTCCGATTATGAATTTGTTGAAAAATGGTGCCTGTGAAGAATGGACTGGAAGAAGTCCGCTGATTGGCAAGAAAAATTATCTCGTAGGGTGGTCCTTGAAAGAAAATTATGGTAGTGTAAGTCAAGAAAGTGAGATTGTGTATGAAGGAATATCATCTGCCCGTCTGTCCTCACCCGAAGCAGGCATTACGGCAAGCATCAGTCAGAAAGTCGAAGTCTCTCCCGGGCATACGCTCCGTATTCGTTTTCACTACTATATAGAAGAGGCTTGTACAGGAACCAAGCCGCGTATGTACTGCTATTTCCGTGAGGGTGGCTCGGATAATATCCCAAACGATGTACTGGCAACATTTTACGATGATGCTACATGGGGCATCATAAGGGGAGGCGGTTACGGTTTGTCTTCTTTCCCGTTGGAGTACGGCGAATGGCAATTGTTTGATTATACGATACAAGTGCCTGCCATTGCTCATTATTTTGTGTTTGAAATACACAGTTATGCGGGCACGATGATGTATATTGACGACTGTTGGGTGGTAGATATCAATATGTATAACCAATGAAATACGAATGATGGATAATCTGGTTGTCTGGCTTTTTGCAGCCCTTTTTGTTCTTCTGGGCCTGCTTGTACGCAAGTATCCCAAGCTGATAGCCGGGTATAATACGATGTCGCCCGAACGGCAGAAGCTGGTCGATGTCAAGGGATTGACGGCTTTCATGTGTCGGGCGTTTTGTATCATCGGGCTGCTTATAATCCTTGTTTATTACCTGCTGTTGTGGGGCGGGATGGCCGAAATGGCGGCCGAGCTGGTCAGTGTAATCGCAGTACCCGTGGTGGGTTCGGTGGTGATGGTAGCCGGTGCCCAGCGTTATGACCACGGACATTGATTCGGAATAAAGGTTTGAACTTGATTTTCAGCGAGTTCGTTTTCCTCGGTCTGTTTCTTATAAGAGGAAAGGCTTTCCCTCACCGAGGGAAGGCCTTTCCCTTTAAAAGGGAAAACCTTTCCCCCAGTGAGGGAAAAGGTTTCCCCGGCTTTGGGAAAGCCTGGGAATCGGTCGGTTAACCCGAATATCCGGCCAACATTTGTCTTTTAAGGCTGGGCGTCTATGTACATTTCCTCCAAGTTCAGCGTCACGCGGTGGAACTGTTCCAGCAGTCCCAAACCGATAATGCCGTCTATATCTTCAATGCCAAACATTTCGCCCACAGGCTGGCCCGTGCGCAGGTCGATCCCTGTACTGACGTGTACGTCTTCAATCGTCGCTTCACCTTGCCCGATACGGTAGGTGAGGTGGGGGATGCGATAGGTCTTCTGCCTGCTCACACCCCCGATGCCTGCCATGCGGAGCGAGTCGGGTTGGCCTTGTGCCTCCACCTGGGTGCGGTGGGCGGCATACCAGCGGGCGGTCAGGTCGCTGCCATACGAGCCCGTGTCGAGGTGCATGTACATCGGGTGCCTCTCGTCGTCGCGGCTCTCCACACGCAGACCCTCGCTGTCCGTGCGCAGCAGGTTGCTGCTGTTCAGCGGATTGGGCGTCGGCGTGGCGGGAATCACCAGTTCGCGGTGTTCAAAATCAAACTGCACCTCTTTCATGCTCAACATAATCGGGAGGCCGATGACGGGCTGGAGCATCCCTCCGACGCTGTCGGCTTCGGCATCGCCCGTGCGTGTATCGACAATCAGAAAGGGAACATTCTGCCACGCCATCGGGCCGATGCGCAGCGTGTCGGCCATAGCGATGCGTCCCTGCTGCCTGCCGATGCCCTGCATGTCAATGGTGATTTCGGTCTGTCGCAGACCACACGCTTCGGCCTGGCGGCTGCTGATGATGTTCATGCCGGCACCCGTGTCGAACACAACCGGTTCGTTTGTACCGTTGATGCGTGCATCCAGCATCAGGAAGTGCCCCTGCTTCTTGTATCCTTGGTGCATGTCGTCGTTGAACGTGAAGGGGAGGCGGTATTCGCCTGTCGGATGAAGCGGGCGGCAGAGGGACGACTCGCGGGCATACATGGTGTAGAGGTCGGCCGCCTTGAGGATAGAGGCCGTGGTGGCGGTGTCCACGCCCTGTGCCTGCAACTGCTGGGCCAGGCTTTGCATCAGTGCGGCAGCTTCTTCGTATCGGCCGCAGCGCGTCAGGTTGGTAGCCATCAGTGCTGCCATGTTCACGGAGTTTTGTCCACCTATTTCTTCCTGATGTTCGTTCAGCACTGTGCCGATGGCGACGCAAGCCGAGTCGGGGCGGTTGAAGTAGTGGGCCGTCATGGCCGTTCCCATCCAGTAGAGCAGGGGGCTGACGGAGTCGCGGGGTGTCACCTCCATCGTGCGTTTCAATTCGAACCAGTTGCTTTCGTTGATGAGGGTACCGATGCGCGTGTCGGCGGTTTGTGCGAGGGCTGTCTGCGCGGTGGCGAGGCAGATTGCCAATAATAACTTCTTCATGGGTTTTCCGTTTTTGCTTTTCGGGCTTAAAGATGGAGTTTTTGTCGGAACGCGCCAAGAAAACAGTCTTATTAAGTCTTAACTCCGATGGAAAAGAAGAGCGCCGGAGCGGAAGCGTGTCCCGTCCGGCGCATTTGTTCTTTCTTGCCGTATTCTGCCTTAATAGTAGACATTGACGGAAAGGTAAAGGAACTCCGTACTGTTCTTATCCGTTTCGAAGTAGACTTTATCCTCGCGTGCCAGCCATCCGATGGCGGCGTTCAGGTCTCTGTCCGTCAGTCCAGAGGCTTTTTTCAGGTCTTCGTAGCTCCAACGCTTCCCATTGTTCAGCAGTTTCCAGACGATGCCGGCGTTGTTTCCGATAGTGTATTTATCCATAAAATTAACCGATATAATAGTTCAGTTCAATATAAATTACATTTCTTCTCCCGACTTTTGTCTCGTCGATGGTCAGTTTTCCTTCACGTGCCAGCCATCCGATGGCGGCGTTGATGTCTCTGTCTGACAGTCCTGTTTCCTTTTTGATTTCCTGATAATCCCATTTTCTGCTTTCGCTTTGTAGCAGTCTCCAGATAATTCCTGCATTTTCGCCGATACTTTGTATGTTCATAAGCTAAAATTTAAAATGTTTTTATCCTACTTATCACAAACCGTTCGGGGCAGCAATGTGTTACCCTCGCGGGAGGTCGGGTTGGTTTTCGAAGCGCCGTATTTTCTGTTTTTTTTGTTACAGAAGGCTCCCTTCTGCTACCAATTTGTGACAAAATTAGACTTTTTAAATTATAAAACAACTTTTCCGTAACTTTTTTTCTTGTGCTTTTATCTTGTATGTCGCTTTTGCCGCTTTTTTTGTTCAATTAGACTGAAAGTTTTTCAGGAATGTTACGGCTATTCATGATATCGACAGTTCTTATTCGTTTTTATGGTCAGATAAAAGAAAAGTCCCGACCACAGGATTATCCTGTTCTGCCGGGACTGCCTCGTTGTAAGATGTGAGGTTGGCTAATTAATGATGGTTAGATAAATTGTGATTACGACAACCGTGGGTACTAACCATCTTGACTACTCACGGCCATCGGTTTCCTTTATGCGTCAATGTTGGCGTAGGTGGCGTTCTTCTCGATGAATTCGCGGCGCGGGCCTACGTCTTCGCCCATCAGCATGGAGAAGATATAGTCGGCTTCGGCTGCATTCTCGATGTTCACCTGCTTCAACATACGGTTTTCGGGGTTCATGGTCGTCTCCCACAGCTGTTCGGGGTTCATTTCACCCAAACCTTTGTAGCGCTGGGTGTGGATGGCATTTTCCGAACCGCCGCCGTAGGTGTCGATGAACCGCTGGCGCTGTTGGTCGGTCCAGCAGTATTCCTTCACCTTGCCCTTGGTACAGAGGTAGAGCGGGGGAGTGGCGATGTAGAGGTAGCCTTGCTCGATGACCTGCGGGAAGTAGCGGAAGAAGAGCGTCATGATCAGTGTGTCGATGTGCGAACCATCGACATCGGCATCGGTCATGATGATAACCTTCTTGTAGCGCAGCTTGTCGATATTGGCTTCCTTGCTGTCTTCGCCGTTGAGGCCGAAGCGGATACCCAGTGCCTGGATGATGTTGTTCACCTCGTCACTTTCGAAGGCTTTGTGCCACATGGCTTTCTCTACGTTCAGGATTTTACCGCGCAGGGGCAGGATGGCCTGGTATTGGCGGTTTCGTCCCTGCTTGGCCGATCCGCCTGCCGAGTCACCCTCGACGAGGAACAGTTCGCATTCGTCGGGATCCTTGCTGGAGCAGTCGGCCAGTTTGCCCGGCATGCCTCCGCCGCTCATGGGCGACTTGCGTTGTACGGATTCACGAGCCTTGCGGGCGGCCACACGGGCGGTGGCGGCGAGTATGACTTTCTCTACAATCAGTTTAGCTTCTTTCGGATGTTCCTCCAGATAGTAAGTCAGGGCTTCACCCACGGCTTGGTTGACGGCACCGCTCACTTCGCTGTTGCCCAGCTTTGTCTTTGTCTGTCCTTCGAATTGAGGTTCGGCCACCTTGACGGAGATGACGGCGATGAGGCCCTCACGGAAGTCTTCTCCTGAGATTTCGACCTTAGCCTTCTCCAGCTGCTTGGCGCACGTGTCTTCACCGTATTTCTTCAGTACACGTGTCAGAGCAGCACGGAAGCCGGCTTCGTGCGTACCGCCTTCCTTCGTGTTGATGTTGTTCACGTAGGAGTGCAGGTTTTCGCGGTAGCCCGTGTTATACATGATGGCGCACTCGATGGGTACGCCTGCCTTTTCAGTGTTCAGATAGATAACGTCGTCGAAGAGCGGCGTGTTGTTGCTGTTCAGGTAGCGGACAAACTCCTTGACGCCTTCTACGGAATGGAACATCTCCTTGACGTATTCGCCGTTTTCATCCTTTTGGCGGCGGTCGGTCAGCGTGATGCGGATACCGGCATTCAGATAAGCCAGCTCGCGCAGGCGGGCCTGCAGGGTGCTGTATTTATATTCAGTCGTGGTGAAGATGCTTCCGTCCGGCCAGAAAGTCTGCTTCGTGCCTGTGAAGCCGGGTTCGCAGGTGCCCACTTCCTTGACGGCATAGAGCGGTTTGCCGCATTCGTATTCCTGCTGGTAGATCTTTCCGTTGCGGAATACCTGGGTCGTCATGTGCGTGGAAAGTGCGTTAACGCACGATACGCCGACGCCGTGCAGACCGCCTGATACTTTGTAGGAACCTTTGTCGAACTTACCGCCGGCATGGAGCACGGTCATTACGACTTCCAGTGCCGATTTCTTTTCCTTTTCGTGCAGGTCAACGGGGATACCGCGGCCGTTATCTTGTACAGTAATGGAGTTGTCTTCGTTGATGGTCACTTCGATGTGGTCGCAGTAGCCGGCCATGGCTTCGTCGATGGAGTTGTCCACCACTTCATAGACCAGGTGGTGCAGACCGTTTTCGCTGATGTCGCCAATGTACATGGCGGGGCGTTTTCTTACCGCTTCCAGTCCTTCCAGTACTTGGATGTTACTGGCCGAATAATTGTTCTCACCGTTTATTTTTTCTGCTTCAGTCATAAAAATCTGCTTATTGTAATAACTGAGCAAAGATAGTGAAAATCTTTGGATTATGCCACGGCGCGGAGAGAGTTTTTTGTGCCGTTGCAGCTTTTTTACCTCTCTGTTTTCGGAGTGTATATAAACAAGAAAAGGTCGGACTTTTCTGTCCAACCTTCTTGGGTATTCCTTATCTTACTTGCAGATTACTTATGCAAGCTTGTTGATGTGCAGAGCCAACTTAGACTTCAAGTTGTTGGCTTTGTTCTTGTGGATTACATTGGTCTTTGCCAATTTATCCAGCAACTTAACCAATCCCGGATACATAGATACTGCTGCAGCTTTATCAGTAGTAGCGCGAAGTTTGCGAACAGCATTTCTCATGGTCTTGCCATAGTATCTGTTGTGAAGTCTTCTTTTCTCTTCTTGTCTGATTCTTTTCAGTGATGATTTGTGATTTGCCATCTCGACTAATCTTTTTTAATTCGTTTATTCTTTTATTTGTAGCCCGTGGGGGAATCGAACCCCCCTTTCAAGAATGAAAATCTTGCGTCCTAACCGATAGACGAACGGGCCATCCTTTGGCAAGCGTTTCCGCTTTTGCAAACGTATTTCCTTTCGTTTGCGGATGCAAAGGTAGGAACTATTTTTGAACTGGCAAAATGTTCTTGCTATTTTTTTTGCAAGAAATCTGCATTTTCTTATCCTCGCTCTCTTTTCTCTGCTGATTACCAGCTGTTTATTCTATCAATATTCCCTATCTCTGTTTTTTGTGTCTTGCTGATGTTTGTCGGAAGAGAGGGCATTGTATCTTCTTTTTTTGTAGATTTGTAGTCGGATAAGTTTGCCTACTTGGATAAGATATATGTTGCAGAAGACGTTGGGTATCGTGCTCCGCACGGTGAAGTACAAGGATACGGCTTTCATCGCCGATGTATATACGGATGTGGCCGGCAGGGTTTCTTTCATGGTACCTGTGCCCCGTTCGCGCAAGGCATCGGTCAAATCCGTCCTTTTCCAGCCTTTGGCGCTGGTTGAGCTGGAAGCCGATTTCCGCCCTAATACTTCTATATATAGAATAAAGGAAGCCAAGTCCTGGCATCCGTTTTCCTCCTTGCCTTACGATCCCTACAAGTCGGCCATCGCTCTCTTTCTGTCCGAGTTCCTTTGCAGGGCGGTGCGTGTCGAGGCGGACAACAAGGCCCTTTTTGCCTATTTGCGACACTCCATCGTCTGGCTGGACGAGTGCCGTGCCGGCTTTGCCAACTTCCACCTGGTCTTTCTCATGCGCCTTTCCCGTTTCCTTGGGCTCTATCCCAATCTGGAGGGCTATTCGGAAGGTTGCTATTTCGACTTGCTCAATGCCTGCTTCACGCCGCTTCGTCCGTCGGGACATTCCCATTACATCGGGCCTGTCGAGGCGGCGCGGCTCATCACCTTGATGCGGATGAATTATGACACGATGCACCTTTTCGCCATGAGCCGTGTGGAGCGCATGCGTTGCCTGACGCTCATCGAGCAATATTACCGCCTGCATCTGCCCGACTTCCCTGAGCTGAAATCGTTGGATGTCCTGAAGGAGCTTTTCGATTGACGAAGTGTTCTTGGGGAGAAGGCATTGTTTTCCTTCGGTGAAAGCGTCGTTTTCCGAGGCGGAAAGCATTGCTTTCTCTGGAGCAGGTTTGTGAGAGAAAAAAGAAATGCCCGCCATCTTCGTCCGGACAGCAAAAGATTCGGAGAGAAGACGACGGGCTTCCTTGTGTATAATCTAACCCTATGTGCTGACTTTACAATTTATAGACTTCGCTTCCTGCCAGTAAGAAACATCCCACGCCGAAGTCTTCAAAATCGGGAACTTTGTCGTAGGTGACGGGCTGACTGTCCTTAGGTTCCTTGCCGGTTCCTTGTACATATCCGAGGAAACCGTTCGCATGGACAGCTTCCTTGACCATTGCATTCCAGGCCTTCAACAGGACAGGAAGATATTCTTTTCTGTCGAGGAGTCCGTTGCGCACTCCCCAGGCCATGCCATAGACGAAGAGGGCCGTACCTGAAGTCTCCTTTCCTCCGAAGTTCGATTCGTCGTGGAGGCTTACGTTCCAAAATCCGTCCTTACGCTGGCAATCCTTGATGGCCTTGCTCATGGCCAGAAAATCATTTATGTAGTCTGTGCGGTGTTGCTCGTCGGCCGGTATTTCGTCCAGTACTCTGACAAGTGCGGCGTAAACCCATCCGTTTCCTCTGCTCCAATAACAGTTCTTTCCGTTAGGCTCCTTGTAGGGAGGATCGAAATCCTGGTCTCTCCACCACAGGCCTTCCTTGGCGTTGTACATGCCTTTCTCTCCGTGTACGTTTCTTGTATATTCGTACATGTCCCACATTTTGTCGAAGTATTTCTGTTCGCCAGTCAGCCGTCCCAACTTGGCAAATACAGGCATGCCCATCTGGATGGCGTCTATCCACCACCAGTCGTTCACCTGCGGCGTATTGACCAGCATGTCGATGTTGGCTTTGGCCTTGCGTATCTTTTCAGGCTCTGGGCAGATGTTATATAAATCAATGTAAGTCTGGCTTGCGCAATAGTCGTCGGCATTGCGGGTGGTGGTGCCGTTACGGAACCCCCATTCGTGATACTCCGACCAGTCGTTGGCATATTGGTAATAGTCATCTCTGGGATAAATGGAATAGAGAGCCATCAGTCCTTCGTAGTACACGCCTCTTGTCCAGATGTTGCTGGGGCGGATGACCTTGTTTACATACGACGGAGTCCGATAGTCACTGTACTTCTTCATGAAGTAGTCGTTGACTTTCACGATGGTTTTCAGCGTCTCCTTCCTGTCGGGAACTTCCTGTGCGGAGGCGAGGCTGAAACTGAAAATACCGATGAGTAGAGCAGCTATTGTTTTTGTTTTCATGTTTGATAGATTTTTGTCGCAAAAATAGAAGCTTGTTTTGTGTCGTGCAATGGAGATTTGTACAGTTCCCATGAAAATTATACGATAATGTCAGGTGTGGTGGGGAATTTGAATGGCTGGTTGGGATCGGATTTCTTGGCAAGGCGCTTGGAGAGTCCTTTGTCTGTTATTTTAATAAAGTGTTTGTCGTACGGAAGCTGTCTTTGTTCGGAATGTACATGGGTGGAAAAGCGGTATGGTGGATTGTGCGGCATGTTTAAAATGATTTTAGGAATAATTGTTTTGATTTTACATTCGTTTATAAATGCCTTGAGGCATGTTTCTACATGGATTTGTACGATTTTCCATTTTACAGACGTGCTACTTATTCTACATTTGCAGACGTCTCAAGGACGAAAGGACAAAAATTTGTTTTTAACTGATTTCACTACTGTCCAATAAAAGTTGGCTAATCGGTCTTTGAAATTATTGAAATACAGTCTTTTAAGTAGTATTTCTGAATGAAACGGATTTGAATTTGTAGTTTAGCGG
>DXAV01000041.1 GCA_019116805.1 Candidatus Bacteroides merdavium
GATTATGAATCAATTTATGCTTATTTTTGAAAACAGAATCCAGATATAAGAACAAACTTACAGCTGAATCCCGTTTCTATTTACACAAAATTTTGGACAGTGTCCTTTTTTGAGAAGAAACCCGCCATTGACGTGAATTTTGTCAATGACGGACAACTGTCTATTTTCTAATTTTATTTCGAACTCACGTTAAATCTACTTAACGTGAAATCGATATAAATCAAAACAAAGCAAGTTTACAGTTTTTAGCTCTTTCACCGAAGATGAAACATGTTTTCCCGCTGAGGTTTCACAGGAACGTACTGATTATAAGCATATTCTTGTGAAAGTAACCCACAAGGGCAGTACGATCATCCATATAATCTGGGTGAGTGTATCTTTCATATTTTCACCCGATCTTTCATCGGATATCATTTATTGGCAGACAATTAGCCCGCATGTGAAAGGGTGAAGGCAAGAAACGGAACAATTACATTATCTGGCTTTGTCAACTACCATGTTTAGCCGGCTAAACACCCTCTTTGCTTCACTAACTACCCTTTTTAGCGGAGTCATATTGGTCGTTTGGGAGGCCGCATATCGGATACACTTCCGGCGCATAGGGTCTGTCGCGAAGCATTGGCAACGGATAGGAAGCGGCTTCCTATGCCTGTGCTTCCTCAGGTGCTATCGAATCACGTTACTTAAGGATGTTTATATGAGTTGTCCTTCTGCTTATGACTCCATATCACATGTAGGAATGATATGCATAGAATTAGCGGGATATTCGCACTATTCATGGCACCCATGGTGTCCTATGTCGTCGGTTTGAAATAAGTAACATAAACCTTTGCTCCAACGTCTCAGTCTGTTTATAAATCCGATTGCTTTCTTTCATCATAACATTTTTGGAAAACGAAAATTGCTGTTCTATTCTTTGCTGGTCTTGTTTAAATTATATATTTGCGGGTGAAGGTTCGAGGTAGCTATCTGTAGTAAAATTTTAGGGGATGACAATTCGTGTTATTATTCTATATTCAAGCAGAATAAAGAATTCTTGGTCCAATAGTTCTTATTGAATATTCCGTAGAATTCTTTATCTGCCTTGAATAACGAGATACACCAAATTATCTTATATGCTCATTCCTTAATTTTTAAGCACAGGTTTGTCATTTGGCCACACTACTTCTTGTTGAGTAATAAGCCAGCTTTTGCCATGATCATTATTCCCTTGATAAAAAAGATAAGTTCGTCCGTCGGTATCTGTAAAAATATGTGGATGGCCAGATTCACTGGAATTCCATTCCCCTGGTTTCCCATTACGTAAAAATGGCTCTTTTGAAAGACGTTTCCAAGTAATGCCATCTTCACTGACTGCAACTCCAATTTGTTGCGGAGCATTATTGTATGCGCCTGCATAAAACATAAATAGCTTTTCGCCTTTTTTGGCTATTGAAGCACCCTCAATACATTTTCCTTCCCAAGGATAGAACGGACGAAGAATTGCAGAATCAACGGCCAAAGTCCAGTCTTCACGACTAAAATCTGTATTACTTGGAGCTACAGCCACGCCTTGCATCTGAATTTCAAAATCCTTATCTCGAGTTGCAAAATACAAGAAATAACGTCCTTTAAATTCGCAAACTTCTGCGTCAATTGCTCTCCCACAATTCCAATCTCCTGTAGGATGAAATATCGGGTTTGTTGCATCTCTTTGAAAATGAATACCGTCTGACGATATGGCATGACAAATGGCATCTTTGGGGCCATTGCCATAAGTTTGATAGAACAAATGTACTTTACCGTCTTTTACCAAAGCTCCGGGAGCACAAAGTCCATTCGCTTCGTACTTTGCATTTGGGTCAGGTGAGATCTCGCCTACTTTTTTCCAGTTAACGAGGTCATGACTTTCTGCAATGCCAATGGTCCAAATGGATTTAGGGGCGTCTAATTTGCCCGGAAGGCTATAATATAATAAATATCGCCCATTAAACTTCACAACATGTGGATCCTTGGAAAACGGTACTCCTCTTGTAGATGTATCGCCAAACATCATTCGTTTGTTTTGTGCTTGCCCCAGTATGGGCAAGCACAAAGCGAAAAGCAATAATAAAATGCGTATATTCATATCTTTAATTAATAGTTAGTTACCATATCCTGGGTTTTGAACAAATTCCTCAGGGTTAGAAACGTTGTTCAATTGGTCGCGTGGGATGGGTCTCAAAACATGAAATTCTTGAAATTTACCAGCTGTATGTTCGCTCATTTCCGGATTATTCATGCGTTCATATAATTTGCCGGTTCGTTTCAGGTCATACCAACGATGCATTTCTCCCATCAATTCACGTGCGCGTTCATCCAAGATGAAGTCTATAGAGATATCAGCAGGTGTTATTTCCATCTCTGTTTCATGACCGGGAACTGCTGCGCGGCGACGGATCTCATTGATATATTGAGCAGACTTTTCCCCATCACCCAATAAGAATGCTGCCTCTGCCGCTAATAGGTAGGTTTCTCCTAAACGGAACACAAAAACATCGCGTGAACCTGCTGTCCAGTTGACCTCCGGGCGTAATGGATCCATGTGTTTAGTCAGATAAGCATACATCTTATAGCTGGTGAAACGGGTATTAGACGGCCATTCCGCATCCGGATTTGTTTCTGACTGTACATCAGTAGCCGGGTCAATCTCATCACGCATGTATTCGGGTAAGAAGACCAATACCGGCCATACTTCTTTTATTTGTTCCGGAGTCCAAGGCTCACGGGGATCAATCATGGCTAATTCACCTTTCTTCCATACCTTTTCTTCCATTTGTTTGGTGTAAGGACTGAATATCCTTTCTGTTACAGATTCCTCAGTACAATTCCATCTGGAAATAAAACAATCCTCAAAGCGTTGGTCAATATCTCGCTCAAACAAGTTGATCAAGAAATTGGTAGGACGTTCACGGCTCCACGGACGGCCATATTCAATGGTACGCAATACAGCCGGATGTTCTTCTGAATAAGCTGAGCAGAAATACATGTGAGCTGTATTTCCGTTGCCATTAAACTCTGCATTCTGAGTATATAAAACGGGGAAAATAACTTCCGAATTATGTTTGTTGTTAATGTCCCAAAGTTCGGCATGCGAGTTGACAAGTTTGTATTGGCCGGAATTGATTACTTCCTCTGCATACGTTAAAGCATCTTTTAAATCCTGCTCACTACGTTTTACGGTCAGCAAGACTCTTGACAGATGATGCATTGCTGCATATCGGGTAACGCGACCATACTCTGTAGAGGAATAAGATTCCGGCAAAACTTCCGTTGCGAATTTCAAATCAGAAATAATCTGATTCCAAACTTCATCTGATTTGGTCTTATGTACTGCTGTTTCTACTTGCGTCGTTGGTTTTACCGGCATAGGAATATCTCCAAACTGCTGCACCAAATGATAATAATAATGAGCTCTTATGAATAAAGATTCTCCTAAATATTGGTTTCTCAGGTCATCATCCAAACCTTCTATGGTGGAGTTTTCCAACTTATCAATAATTGTGTTACATTGATTGATGGCTTTGTAGCAATTGTACCACATGCTTCTTACATCTCCATTAGCGGCATCTATAGTCCAATAGTACCAATTGCTGCCTTGATGTCCAATCCATATATCAGAAGGTCCCTCACACATGTAAATCAAGTACTCATTGATATACAAATTGCGCAGAGTGGAATATAGACCATTTACACCACTGGTAATTCCGGCTTCTGTGGAATAAAAACTGTCACCTACAACTTTGTTATAGGGAGTTTCTTCCAAAAAATCACATGCGGACAAGCCCATTAACATGAATGAGGCTACCATCAATTTTAGTTTATTTCGAATATTCATAACGTTGCTGTTTAATAATTAGAAACTTGCATTGATACCAAAGATAAAGGACGTCAAAGGACGATGGTCTGTATAGGCATTACAATTTTCGGGATCCAGACCTACATAATCTCCCTTTGTCCATGTACATGGATTGTCCACCATGAAATATACTCTGAATTTTTCACTATGGAATTTTTGAGATATTTCTTTGGGTAAGGTATATCCTAAATTGATATTTTTCAAGCGTACAAAGGACAAGTCGCGATAAGCATAATCACTTCCCGTCAATAAACTTTGGGAATTGGTTATTTCCGGTTTCGGACATGCGTTTGTGGGGTTTTCCGGTGTCCAGAAGTCTACATTCAAATGGTTATAACGGGTTGAACCGGCTTCGTCGGTCAAAACTCCAAGTACCGCTCCATAATTTTGACGTGTATACAGATAGATATTCAAGTCGAAATTTTTCCAATAAAGTCCGGTAGACAAACCGGCCGTCCATTTAGGAATCTTGTTAAATGTGTACAAGTCACCATCGTCATAAGTTCCATTCTGGTTTACGTCTTCCACTTTAGGCTGGCCGGGTACACGTCCATATTTGGCCGCTTCCTCTTCTTCGCCATATTGCCATACTCCCATATATTTATACAGGCGTTCTACATACAAAGGTTCTCCGATAAACCATTTATTACCCGGGCTGTCTTGCTTGCCATTAAACAGTTCTACAATTTCATTCTTATTATAACCAAAAGTCAAGTCAATCGTCCATCTGAAATCTTTTGTGACAACAGGGACGGTATTCAATGTGAGTTCAACACCCGTGTTACGGGTTTTTCCCACATTCTGCCAAGTATATTCAAAACCTGTTGTTACCGGTAAATTGCGTCGCATCAGCAAGTCTCTCGTATTACGGACATATGCATCGATAGAACCGCCAATCCGATTGTCGAGGAAACCAAAATCGATACCGACATTGTATTCTTCTGTACGCTCCCAGCCTAATTGGGCATTAGCCAGCTCCGTCGGTAGATACCCGATTGCCGGTTGTTCGGAAGTTCCAAAGTAATAGGAATATTTTCCTAATGCACCTAATGTGGCATATTCATCGATAGCCGTATTACCTGAGTTACCCCAGCTTAAGCGTAACTTCAAATTGCTTAACCAGTCTACATCTTTCAGGAAACTCTCCTCATTCATTCGCCATGCCAAAGCTACAGAGGGGAAGAAATCCCATTTATTTCCTTTAGCCAAACGAGAGGAACCGTCATAACGTCCGGTTAATGTCAACAGATATCTATCTTTGAATGTGTAATTAATTCTGCCCATGAAAGATAGCAGTGACCACTTTTTATAAGAGGACAATCTCGAAAATACATCCGGAGCCTCGTTGACGTTATACCAAGAACCAAAATACTGCATATCTTGTCCGGTCAGGCCGACCAAATCGTTTTGCAGAGTTTGCATATCGTGTACCAACGAAACATCCAACGCATGATCCTTAAAGGTCTTTTTATAGTTTAGGATGTTCGTAAATGTGATTTGTTGCTCACTCGTCTTCTGGAATTTTGCATCCGGAGAGGCCAACTGGCGTGGCTGGCTCGTCGCACTACGGTAATAGCTGTCTTGTATGTTAGACAAACCATAAGTCAAACTTGTGCGGAATTTAAGTCCTTTTATAATCTCCCAATCTGCAAATAAGTTCAGTAAGACACGTGTTCTTTTTACTCTGTTGTCAATGTTGTCCTCATCTACGTCGAACATCGGGTTTGAATGTAATACCGTCTGATACCAACCGCTATTGTAGAACAGAGGGCTTCCGTCTTCATCGTAAACTTGTGTCAATGGATCCAATACTGTACCGTATTTCCAAACGGTCTCTTCTCCTTTTCGGCGGGTTGTCAGAGCCAAAAGTGAAGAATAACCCACCTTAAGGTTCTTAGTCAATTCCATATCTCCGTTAATACGGGCAGAGAAGCGTTCATAACCCATGTTGTCGATGATACTTTGATCCTTATTGTATCCCAATACCACCATGTTGCGGTTGCGACCATTCGATTGATTGATGGTTACATTGTGATCCGTTTTGTATCCTGTTCCGCTGAACATCAAGTCCTGCCAGTCTACAAATTTACCGGATTCCAATACTCCCATCTGTATGTCATCGAATATCTCTCCGTCAGTTTTACCATAATTGGCCATTCGTTTCCAATCGGCGTATTTTTCTCCACTCATCATATCATAATTCTTGAATGATTTGGAGATGCCGAAATACCCGTCATAATTCACAGACAAGTGGCTGTCTTTACGGGCGCGTTTGGTTGTGATAATGATAACACCGTTAGCTCCTCTTGAACCATAAATTGCCGTAGAAGAAGCGTCTTTTAATACGTCTATTGTTTCAATTTCAGCCGGATTTATCTCATCGATGTTTCCTCCAAACGGAGCATCGTCCACAACTATCAGTGGCTCATTTCCTGCATTGAGTGAATTATAACCACGAATAACAATCGTGGATGAAGAACCGGGAGCATTTCCCATCGTAATATCAGCGCCTGCTATTTTTCCTTGTAATGCTTGAATTGGATCTTTCATTACGGCTTGATTCTGAATCGAGGAAGAGTTTACTTGCGATACGGATCCTGTTAAATCTCTTTTCTTTACTGAACCGTATCCCACTACTACTACTTCATCCAACACCTCCATATCTTCTGTCAACGTAATGGCTAAGTTTCTTCCGGTAACAGCCTTTAATGTTTGTGATTGATATCCGATAAAAGAAACTTCCAAAGTCGCATTAGCCTGAGTGTTGATGGTAAAATTGCCGTCTACATCAGTAACGGTACCGTTGTCAGTGCCAACCTCCTTGATGGTGGCTCCGATAACTGGCTCTCCACGTGCATCCACCACTTTTCCTTTTACTACATTACCTTGCTGTTGTACACTTTGGGTAGAAGTTTCCAGTTCGGTGGATAAAATAATTTTTTTGTCCAGTACGGTGTAATGTACTCCTGTACCTTCGAATACTTCATCAAGAATAGTAAAGATGTCGCTGTTTTGTGCAGAGACGGATACGCGACGATTTAAATCGACATGTGTGTTGTTGTAGAAGAAGTCAAAGTCCGAAGCGTCTTCAATTTGGCGGAGGACATTGGCTACGGTCTCTTCTTCCACATTCAGGGACAGGCGGGCATTTTGCGCATAACTTTCAGCGGCTTGCAATATGCCGATGGAACAGAAGAGGTAAAAGATAAATAGTTTCATAACTAAAGGAATTTTTTTTGTGAAGGTAAATAACGACCTTCCGATTTCCACGTTTTGGAAATTTCGCTTGTTTTTCATAACTTTGTAGGCATTTTAGTGAAAAATAAAGTTCGTGTCTCATGGACTTGTTCATACGGAAAGATGTTGGCGCATTTTTCCGTATGTTTTTTACGGTTACTACGGAGATCTGTCTTTCATGGGCTTTGAGGTTAATTGTGTTAGTATTAGTTTTTTTGAAGTCACAAGTGCTATGTCAATAGATTTCTATTCGTATTTTTTCCTGATGAATATCGGGGTCGTTCAGGTATCGCCAACGAATTCGAGAGGAGAGCTCGAAGTATTTTAGGATTTTTTCAAGCCTTTGAGTGGTGAAAGTGCCGGTGAAACAATTTTTGTTCAAGCGTGCGTCTTTTACTATGAAGTCTACATTGAAACGTTTGCCCAACATTCGCAGTGCTTCGGGAAGCGGGGTGTTCTCGAAAATAATCTTTCCTTCGGTCCAAGAAAGCTCGGAGATGCCGGAAGTTCGATGTCGTGATAAGCTTTGGTCGGAAGCGTTGTAGATCAGTTTTTGCCCAGGGTTCAATAACGCTCGTTTGGTGGTGGCACCTTCTTTATAAAGGAAGCCGACTTTACCTTCGGTCAGGGTAGTCGTGATGTTCGGATTGTCCGGATAGGCTTCGATATTAAAATGAGTACCATATACCTCGACGGCTGATTGGTCGGGGGTATGAACGATGAAGCGGTGTTCCGTGTCTTTGGATACCTCGAAGTATGCTTCGCCAGAGAGGCTGACGGAACGGGTGCCTCCTATAAAGCGGGAGGGATAACTCAGCGTGGAGCCGGAGTTGAGGTAGACGGTGGTGCCGTCGGGCAGGCTCAATCGGGTGGTCATGCCGGGATTGGTACGTACCTCCAGCATTTCTGCTATAGGTTCGGCCTGTTGTAGCCGGCTTTGCTGCCAGAGCAAAAGTCCAATCAGCGGGAGGAAAAGGATGGCTGCGGCACGCTGCCCCCATTCCCACCAGCTGATGGCTCTCTTTTGCGCAATCTTTTTACCCTTAACCTTTTTCAATGCTTTTTCGGTATCAATCTCTTTGCGGACCTGGTGTACGTCCACGGCCAGCAGGAGAGAATAGATGCGACGAGCCGTCCGGCGGTTGTCTTCGGAAGAAGCAATCCACGCCTTCACTTCATCGTAGGCCTCTCCCTCGAGTTTGCCTTCGTAATACTCGATCAATCGTTGCTCAATGTTCGTCTGTTGTTCGTTCATAAATGGCTCGTTTGATAAAGAGACAGGCGGGAAAAGGGAGTTCCTAAACGTTTCTTGTGGAATTATGATACGTTAACATCTATCCGGGCGACGGAATTCTGAAAAATGAATATCCGCAAGAAGCCAATGCGTTTCAGTGGAAAGAAAATGACTAAGTTCTGACAACACTTAGAATCAGTGCCACCTTTTCCTATAGTCTTTCGTACCTTGGCAGGGCAGAGTCACAGGACAGATGATGTGAAGTCGAAAAAAAGACTTGGCTTCATGCGGACATTCTTAATGGAAAAGCCGTGAGGCAATGGGAAAAATAAAGAAACGGCGATAACAGGTTTTCTCATAAAACAACTATTTTTGCAGATAGAATGAACGAACGCTAAGTTTATGACATGGAAACAGTGCATACAGATATTCTTTTGTTGAACAAGCTACAGAAAGGGGATGCGAAGGCCTTTGATGCGCTTTTTCGGAAATATTATCCGTTGCTGTGTGCGTACGGGCGTCGTTTTGTCTGTGTGGAGAGTGCGGAAGAAATCGCACAGGATGCCATGCTCTGGCTTTGGGAGCACCGTGAGGAGGAGATTATCCGGACGTCTTTGGTCAAGTATCTCCTGAAAGTGGTTTACCGCAAGGCTTTGAACCGGCTTGAGCAGGAGCAGGTAAAGCTGAATGCGGATACCCGTTTTTATCAGGATGTCGTTGAGAATGTGTTGGAGGAGACGGATTTGTGCGAGGTCAATAACCTGAGCCGGAAGCTGAATGAAGCCATTGCCTGTCTGCCGGATACCTATCGGGAGGCGTTTGTCATGCACCGTTTCAAGGATATGACTTATAAGGAAATCGCTGCACGCTTGGATGTTTCGGTCAAAACGGTGGATTACCGGATACAACAGGCTTTGAAGCTGCTTGCCTTGGAGCTGAAAGATTATCTTCCTTTATTGCTCTTTCTGTTTGCCAACAAGGCATAGATTATAGATGCGCGTTTGGGTAAAAAATGCTATCTTTGGGGCATAAATGAACTTTTTACTCGATTGTGCGGCACTATGAAACTACGATTGATTATCTTTTTTCTCTTTTCTGTTGCTGTTCTTCGGCCGGTCCTCTCACAGGCTGATGAACGTTTTTTCAGTAATTACAATTATTACTATATCACCGAAAGCAGAGGAGTGCCTCATAGTTTCGTGGACGATATCATTTGCGACTCCGACGGTTTTATCTGGATGGCTACGCACAATGGCATCGGAAGATATGACGGATATCAGGTGTTGAGTTTCAATACGCAAACGGAGCCGTTGAAGTTGAAGAATGGCTTTGTGCATAAGCTTTGCGAGGATAATTTCCGGCGTTTGTGGATCGGTTCCGAAGGCGGGCTGGAGGTGCTTGACTTGGACACGTATTCCATCATTGATCCTCTCTCTTCCTTGAATGACACGTTGCGCCGGTTATCGGGTACTTACATCCATTCTTTGTATAAAGACAAGAAGGGTGATTTGTGGATATCTTGCGGCAATAATTTGTGGTGCCTGGAGCTGGATGCGGATGGTGAGGTCAGAGATTACTATTGCTTGGCCCGGCCTTGCTCTTCGCCGGTCAAGGCGGTAATAGATGTGGGACATGCTATCTGTGCGGGATTGGACAATCAGGTGTATGTCTTGAGGAAGAAAGACGGGCACTTACTGGAGGCTGTACCTTTGTCGGACAGTCTGAAGCCTTTCAGTGAGGACTGGCGGATATCTTGTATGCTCGAAGACGGGGACTTCCTTTGGATAGGGACGAACCGGGGACTCTTCAGATACAACGTGGCGACCCGCCTGATGCAGCGCTATCGTTACTCAACCCATCGCCCGGGGATGTTGAGTCAGGCGTATATTACGGACATTAAGATGACGGGACAGGGACATATTATTGTATCTACGCTGAATGGGATTAATGTCTATCACCGTGAAACGGATGAATTTTCGTTCATTCGCCAGAACAGTGCTTTGCGGGAAGGTACAATCAATTGCAATGCGATTGATTGTATTTATACGGATAGAGAAACAATCTGGCTCGGTACAGAGACGGGAGGAGTCAACCTGCTTTCTTTGAAACGACTTCAAACAAATCTGTGGTATCCGCCCCAAGTGTCTTTTATGGCTGGAGAGAACTTCCCAGTCAATGCAATTTGTGAAGACGAGGCAGGAAATCTTTGGATCAGTATGTTGGAGAGAGGATTGGCTTGTTGGAATCCTGAAACAAATGATTATAAAAGGTATCTGTTCTCGCCGAATGATCCTAATTCATTGACTAATAATACGATTAACGGACTTTTTGTTGATTCTGATCACCATCTGTGGGCCTATACCTGGGGTGTAGGTATTAACGAACTGGACTTGAACCGGATGGGAAACCGGAGTTTTCGGCGTTATACCCGTGAAGAATTTGCGACATTGAAGGGTGATTTTATTAGCAGTGCCTGTGAAGATGTAATCAACGGAGGGATTTGGTTTGGTTCCACGCGTGGGGTCTTGTTCTATGACAAGGCGACTAAAACCTTTGAACGCGTGTTGTTTGACGGCATTGAGAATGAGTTTGAGATGATTCCCGCTCTTTATGTGGATCGGAAGAGACGCCTATGGATAGGGACTACTCGGGGGTTGCTGATGCTTGATTTGTTTTCGTATGCCAGATCTCATAAGAATTTCAGATATACCTACTTTAAATATGAATTGGACGAACCGAAATCAATGAGATTGGAAAAAATCAACAGTATCTTGGAGGACGGAGAGGGGACTCTGTGGCTGGGAGGAAATGGAAGTGGTCTGTATAAAGTGTCTGAAAATGAACGGGGACATTTTGATTTCATCAATTATACGGTACGGAACGGTTTGCCTGACAATACGGTTATTGGTATGACACGAGACGGACAGGGGAATTTATGGATTGTGACTCATGACGGTATCTGTAAACTGAATGTGATGGCGATGTCTTTTACCAACTATACTGCGGGTGATGGTTTGCCGTTTACGCAGTATTCTTGGAATGGCATTCATTATTCTTCCAGGTATGATCGGATTTATGTGGCTACCAATATGGGAATGTTGGTCATTCGTCCGGAAGAATTGGATTCTCCTTCTGTGGATCGGGTGGTTAAACTGACTTCTTTGACGATTGCGGGCAATCCGATTTATCCGTCGAGTGGGGACTATCTGAAGCAGAACATTACAAAAGCGTCATCCATTACGTTGCATGAAAAAGAAAGCCGTTTTTCGATAGGGTTGGCAACGTGTGACTATGGAAGTAGAAATCGGATCCGATTTTCTTATCGGATGAAAGGTTATGAAAGGGAATGGAATGAGACGAGGCCGGGGGATTGTGTCATCAGATATACAGCCGTACCACCGGGACATTATGTACTTCAGGTTTGCGCTACGAATGAGACTGGACAATGGTCTGGACAAGTGGCGGAGATAGATGTACGTATTATTCCTTATATATATAAGACTGGTTGGTTTTATGTAGGGGTAGTGGTTGTATCGTGTGTGTTGGCTTGGTGGTTCTATCGTTGGAAAACGAAACGTTATCGTGCGCAAAGGGCCGAATTGAAACAGAAAGTGGAAGAGCGTACGCAGGAACTGGCAGTACAGAACAGACAGTTGGAGGTGATGGCCGAGCAGGTAAAAGAGGCGACGGAGGAGAAAATAGCTTTCTTTACTAATATAACTCATGAGTTCAGGACTCCTGTGACGTTGATTCACGGCCCTATTGAGCATGCCTTGAAGGTGGTGAAGGATGAAGAGGTAAAGAAGCAGTTGGAGATTGCAGAGCGGAACTCTGGTTACTTGCTGTCTTTGGTGAATGAATTGATGGATTTCCGGAAACTGGATATGAACAAAGTGGTGTTGGATCGTAAAGCTTGTAATTTTGTAGAGTTCATTTCGGAACTGTTGTTGCCGTTTAAGGTTTTTGCAAGGGAACGTGGTATTGAAGTCTGTTTATATACTCATATTGATCATCCATGTGTACTGATAGATGTGGCCTACATGCGTAAGGCGTTGATAAATTTGGTGGCAAATGCCGTGAAGTTTACGCCGGACAACGGGCGTATTGATGTGTTTGTGGCAGCTATTCCCAAACGCGGTCAGGTGGGGCCACAGCTTTATGTCAATGTCTGTGATACAGGATCTGGGATTGTTGAATCGGATATGGACAAGATTTTCGATCGTTTTTTCCAGTCTAAATCCAGCGAGAAGCATCCGGTCTTTGGACAAAGTGGTACGGGAATAGGGCTCTTTTTGTGTAAACGGATTATTGAATTACATGGTGGTGTAATTTTTGCCCGTAACAATCAGGGGCGTGGTGCTTCTTTCCGGGTGCTTTTGCCTTTATTGCAGGCCGATTGTGAGTTGCTGCCTCAAAGTCCTGGCCATGTGGTGGAACACGAGCAAATGCAGATGGAAGGCGAAGAAGGTGTTCATAAGGAAACGGTTCTTGTTGTGGAGGACAACAAGGATATGCGTGCCTATGTATGCACATTGTTGTCCAAGGATTATCGTGTATTGGAGGCAGAGCATGGAGAAGAGGCGCTTCGGATCGTTCAGAAACATACTGTGGATTTGATTGTGAGCGACTTGATGATGCCTGTCATGGATGGGATGGAGCTATCTCGGCGTATTAAAGATAATCTGCTTACCTCACATATTCCCTTCCTGATGCTTACGGCTATTTCTTCGGATGTACAGGAAAAGAAAAGTTTCGAAATAGGCGTCGATGAATATATCTGTAAACCTTTTGATGAAGAGGTGTTTTTGTTACGCATTCGGAATATATTGAACTTGAGAAACCGTTATAAGAAGAGATTTTCTACAAGTGGTGATGTCGGTGAGCTGCATATCAAGGAAGAATCCAGAGATCAGGTGTTTGTTAACAAGGCTGTGGAGCTGATGAAAAAGAATTATGCAAATTCGGAATACAACTTGGAATCTTTTGTCCGTGATATGGGGTATAGTAAAACATTGGTGAATTCCAAGATGCATGCATTGGTGGGACAACCAATCGGACAGTTTATGAAAAATTATCGATTGAATGTGGCTCGACAGATGATGCAGGAAAGAAAAGGAGATATCAATGTTTCGGAGGTGGCCTATGCTGTCGGATTTAATGATCCCAAGTATTTTACAAAATGCTTCAAGGAGTTTTTTGGTTATTTGCCTAGTCAGGAACTTAAAAAAGATTAAAGTGACATTTGGAAGCTTTTAGATTAATTGATTGGACTATATTCTTCTCAAAGTTTTCTATTTTCCACTTACAGACAGATGAAAGTCTCTATATTTGTTGCATAATAGACAGAATGCATCATGAAGAACAAATTCGGCTTACTTTTTTTATTGGTGTCCGTATGGACTGTCCAATTGTTTGCCAGTCCAATTGACGGACTGCTTGAGAGAATAGATAAGGGCGCCTCGCGCAAGTTTGTCATTGAACTGAAAAAAAGCGAGAAGGATTTCTTTGAGCTTGATCAGAAAGGGGCGAAAGTGGTGGTTCGAGGTAATACCTATGTTAATATCGCTACGGGACTCAATTGGTATCTGAAATATTATGCAGGCATTCATCTCACTTGGAATGGTATGCAGGCCAAATTGCCTGAGGTGTTGCCGCCCGTTAAACAAAAATTACGCAAGGAAACAGATCTCAGCTTGCGTTATGACTTCAATTATTGCACCTATTCTTATACCATGGCTTTCTGGGATTGGGAACGCTGGGAGAAGGAAATCGACTGGATGGCCTTACATGGCATTAATTTGCCATTGGCGGCTGTAGGTATGGAATGCGTATGGCGTAATATGCTTTTGAAGTTGGGCTATAGTAACGATGAGGTGAACCGTTTTATTGCCGGTCCGGCTTTTTTGGCCTGGTGGGCTATGAATAATCTGGAAGGCTGGGGAGGACCAAATCCTGACAGTTGGTATGCTCAGCAGGAAGCTTTGCAGAAAAAGATATTGAAACGGATGAAAGAATATGGCATTAAACCTGTTTTTCCTGGTTACAGCGGCATGGTACCCCACGATGCCGATGAAAAGATGGGGCTTGACATTGAGAAACCTGAATTATGGAACGGTTTTGTACGTCCGGCCTTCTTACAGCCGACCGATGCTCGTTATTCCGAGATAGCTTCCCTCTATTATGCTGAACAGCAAAAACTTTTCGGTAAGGCAGACTACTATTCTATGGACCCCTTCCATGAATTGGAGAATGCCGATGAGGTGGATTTCGATGCAGCTGGAAAGGCTGTAATGACAGAAATGAAGAAGGTAAATCCGAAGGCTGTTTGGGTGGTACAAGGATGGACGGAAAATCCGCGTCCAGAGATGATCAAGAACCTGAACAATGGCGATCTGCTTATCCTTGACCTTTTCAGTGAATGTCGTCCGATGTGGGGTATTCCTTCTATCTGGAAACGCGATAAGGGTTACGAACAGCACGACTGGTTGTTCTGTATGCTCGAGAATTTTGGCGGTAACGTTGGATTGCATGGACGTATGGATCAGTTGCTGAACAATTTCTATTTGACTAAAAATAATCCGCTGGCGGCTCATTTAAAAGGTATTGGACTGACGATGGAAGGTTCGGAGAACAATCCGGTGATGTTTGAACTGATGTGCGAACTGCCTTGGCGGCCCGAGAAGTTCACCAAGGAAGAGTGGTTGAAGGACTATGTTTTTGCCCGCTATGGTGTACGTGATGAAAAGATTGAGCAGGCTTGGATGATCTTGGCCAACTCTATCTATAATTGTCCTTTCGGAAACAATCAACAGGGGCCTCACGAGTCCATTTTCTGCGGACGTCCTACTCTGAACAATTTCCAGGCCAGCAGCTGGTCGAAGATGCAGAACTATTATGACCCCACCGTGACGGCTGAAGCAGCTGCTCTGATGGTGGAAGTGGCTGACAAATATCGTGGTAACAACAATTTTGAATATGATTTGGTCGATATGGTACGTCAGGCCATTTCGGATGAGGCTCGTATTGTTTATAACCGAACTGTGGCAGACTTCAAGAGTTTTGATAAACGGAGTTTTGCCCGTGATTCCAAGCGTTTTCTTGATTTGCTGTTGATGCAGGATAGCCTGTTGGGTACACGTAGTGAATTCCGTGTGGGGCGCTGGATTCAGCAGGCCCGTAAATTGGGAAATACTTCTGAGGAGAAAGACCTTTACGAATGGAATGCCCGTGTACAGATTACAACATGGGGCAACCGTACGTGCGCCGATGACGGTGGCTTGCGCGACTATGCTCACAAAGAGTGGAATGGCATTCTGCGTGATTTCTACTACATGCGCTGGTCGGCCTATTGGAAGACCTTGCAGGATCAGTTGGACGGTAAGCCGGAAGTGAAACTGGACTATTACGCTATGGAAGAGCCTTGGACGCGGGCCAAGAATCTCTATACGGCTGAACCTGAAGGTGATTGTATCGAAATGGCTAAAAAAGCTATCAAGTTGGTTCAGAATGATTAACAGTTAAGGGTGAAAAGTTCATGACTGAGGTTTTGGCAAAAAAAAGGTTGTTATCGCTTGACGTGTTGCGAGGTATCACTGTGGCAGGAATGATTGTGGTGAACAATGCAGGGGGAAAATTGTCGTATGATTCATTGCGCCACTCGGCATGGAATGGTATGACGCCTTGTGATCTGGTATTCCCTTTCTTCTTGTTCATCATGGGGATTTCGACTTATATAGCTCTTCGTAAATTCCATTTTGAACCCTCAAGGGCCGTCGTGAAGAAGATTTTGAAACGTACCTTGCTCATCCTGCTGATAGGTGTTGCCATCCATTGGTTTGACTATATCTGTGAGGGCGATTTCCTACCCTTTGCTCATTTGAGACTGACAGGTGTATTGCAACGCATTGCACTATGCTATTGTGCAGTATCTTTTCTGGCTCTTTATCTGCCTCATAGATGGATGGGCTGGATAGCAGGAATTGTATTGGCCGCTTATGGAATTGTGTTGCTTACGTTGAATGGCTATTTGCCCGATGAAACCAATTTGCTTTCCGTTATTGATCGTGCAGTGTTGGGTGCCGACCATTTATATCAGAAAAGCCCGATTGATCCCGAAGGTCTGTTCAGTACTTTGCCTTCTATAGCCCATACATTGATAGGATTTTGTTGTGGTCGGTTGGTTATGGAATCTGATACGCTGGAAAAGAAGATCGTTGGACTTTTTGTGGTGGGCTTTCTGTTGATGTCTGTGGGTTTTCTGTTAACAGAAGCCTTGCCGTTGAACAAGCGTATATGGTCGCCTACTTTTGCTTTGACTACTTGCGGTTTGGCAGTCATGCTTCAGGCTACCTTGATGTACTATATTGACTATAAGGACAAACGACGCTGGTGTCGTTTCTTTGAGGTGTTTGGCGTTAACCCGTTGTTCTTGTATGTTCTGAGTGAAGCTTTAGCCATCGTAATTGGAGCTATAGGCATCAAGCTGCCCGTTTATAACGCAATCCATTTTTTTGTGTCAGATCCTTATCTGGCTTCTGCTGTTTATTCATTGTTGTTTATGCTGCTGATGGCTGTAGCTGGTTATCCATTGTATAGGAAGAAAATATATATCAAATTATGAGACGGCCCGAATTAGTTGTATTGTTTCTTTTAACACTCTGTTTATGCTTCCCGAGCGGTTGTACGGATGTACCTGGCGGAGTATCGCGTTTGTCCTATGTAGATACACGAGTAGGAACGGATGCCAGTATGACACGGACTGCTGGCTTGTTCGGTAAAAATTCTGAAGAGTATGGACAGACTTTGCCTGCTGTCCTTGAACCCAACGGCATGAATTTTTGGACACCTCAGACTCGCGATTCTGAAAAGAAGTGTATAGCTCCTTATTATTATCGGGATAGCCTTTTTCAAGGCTTTCGCAATTCTCATTGGATTGTAGGTGGCTGTACGCAAGACTATGGTTCTATGACGTTAATGCCGTTATATGAAACTTTGCGTTGCCAGGCCGATACCCGTGCCACACGTTTTTCCCATGCAGATGAAGTGGCCACACCTGCCTATTATGCCGTGACCTTACCCGATGAAGGTATTCGTGCGGAGTTGACGGCCCGTTCGCGTACGGCTATTTTCCGTTTCACCTATCAGAAGGCTGGCAAGGCTTATCTGATAGTTACTCCTAATAGTGATGAAGGGCTGGGCTTTGTGCGCATTGATACAGTAAACGGCCGTATTTATGGTTATAATCCTGTTCACCGCATCTATCAGGGCTGGGGAGAACCAGCAGGCTTTAGTGGACACTTTGTGGTGGAGCTTCAGAAGAAAATTAGCGGTTGTGGTACTTTTGCGGCAGATTCGTTGTTCGATGCCTCTTTGGAATTGGGAGATCGTCCGTTAATGGGGGCCTATGTGGCTTTTGAGGTGGAAGCTGGTGAGGAGGTATTGGTAAAAGCTGCTTCATCGTTTGTGGATGAGGCTGGAGCAGAACAGAATTTGCAGGCGGAGATACCTCATTGGAACTTTGAACAGGTACGTCGTGAATTGACAAATATTTGGGAACAGCGTTTCAATCTCATCCGGGTGGAGACCGATGACGAAGATGCGTTGGCTAAATTCTACGGTGCTTTCTATCGGGCCAGCTTCTTGCCACGTACGTTCAATGATGTGGATGGGCGTTATCCGGCTTTTGCAACAGGGGAACAAGTGATGCAGGTGACCGGGGAGCAGACGTATTACGATGATTATAGTCTGTGGGATACGTATCGGGCTTTACATCCGCTGGTCAATTTGATTACTCCGCAGAGGGGTGGGGAGATGATGCAGTCGTTGGTTCGCAAATACGAACAAGGCGGTTGGATGCCCATTTTCCCTTGCTGGAATAGCTATACGTCAGCTATGATTGGCGACCATGTGGCATCGGTGATAGCTGATGCATGGAACAAAGGAATCCGGAATTTTGATGCCAGCAAAGCGTATGAAGGTATGCGGAAGAATGCATTCGAACGTCCAGCCTCTTTGGCAGAATACCGTGACGGTATGGGACGTCGTGCGCTCGATTCTTATTTGAAGTATGACTATATTCCCTTGGAGGATAGTGTGCTTGATGCATTCCATACACGTGAGCAAGTATCGCGTACTTTGGAATATGCTTACGACGATTTTGCATTGGCACAGGTGGCGGCTGCTTTAGGGAAAACGGATGATTATAAAGCTTTGATGGATCGTGCTCGTAATTATCGTCATGTTATCGATCCTCGAACGGGTTATGCACAGGGACGCCATGCTGACGGAACTTTCTTGAACGACGATAACGCATTTCGTTTCACACGGTTTATTACCGAAGGGGCACCTTGTCATTATACATGGTATGTTCCGCAAGATCCATATGGTCTGATGGAGCAGATGGGAGGCAAGGATAATTATGTTGTCAAGCTTGACTCCATGTTCAGTGAAGGTCGTTATTGGCATGGTAACGAACCTTGTCATCAAGTGGCTTTTATGTTCAATTATGCCGGGCAGCCGTGGAAGACGCAACGGGCCGTTCGCCATATTATGGATACGGAATATCATAATGCGCCGGGCGGATTAGCCGGAAATGATGATGCAGGTCAAATGTCGGCATGGTATATGTTTGCGGCTATGGGATTTTATCCCGTTTGTCCAGGGACACCCTACTATATGCTGGCTAGTCCTTCTTTTAGTTTCGTTACACTCTGTCCGCAAGGAGGCCGTCCATTCACTATCAAAGCCGAGGGCGCTTCTGGGAAAAATATCTATATTCAGCGTGCTATGCTGAACGGACAACCTTATACCAAAAACTACTTGGACCATGCCGACATTGTGGAAGGTGGTACGTTGGAGCTGGAGATGGGTCCTGAACCCAATCGGGAGTGGGGTAGCTTGTTGAAGGATTGCCCGCCAGATGTGATGGAAGAAATTGAAAATTAATTATTAATCATTATCATAGACCATAGATATGAGAATCAAGAACATTTTTTTTGCATTTTGTTGTTTGTGCCTGGCTGCTTGTTGTGGCCCGAAGCAAGCGAATCATGTGTACAACGTCATGGACTATGGTGCCGTGGGCGACGGGCTAACCGATGATGCGACCGCTATCCAGAAAGCTATTGACGCCTGTACACAGGCTGGTGGAGGGCAGGTATTGATACCTGCCGGGCATACTTTCCTGTGTAGTCCCTTCAAATTGGCATCGTTTGTGGAGTTGCATTTGGAAGCCAACTCTCGTTTGTTGGCGAATCCTGATGAGTCCGTTTATACCGAAAGTGCTTTTCGTGAGAATCGTGGAGAAGGCATGATGTGGATCAGTGGAAAGGATTTGAAACAGGTTTCCATCACCGGAACAGGAACTATTGACGGGAATGGCGTGGCATTCATGGGACAGGAGCTGGAAGACTCGTACGAACTGAAACCTGTGACTGATTTCGACCCACGTCCGCATGTTCTGACGTTGGAAGCTATTGATCGTTTGGTCATTCGCGACGTGACTATCTGTAATAGCCCTTACTGGACTGTACATCTCATCGGTTGCAAGGATGCGGTGATAGACGGCATTAGTATTCGTAATAACTTAAAGATACGTAACGGTGATGGTATTGATGTGGACCATTCGCGTCACGTGCGCATTGCCAATTGCTATATAGAGTCGGGTGACGACTGTATCTGTCTGAAAAATCGTCGTGAATTTGAGGAATATGGTTCTTGTGAGGATGTGGTGGTAACTAACTGTACCATGGTATCTCGTTCGTGTGCTATTAAAATCGGTTCCGAGAATATGGATGCCATTAATAATGTGTTGTTCAATAATTGTGTCATTCGCGACAGTAACCGTGGTATTGGCATCCAAAACCGAGATGAAGGTACGGTGACCAATGTCGTGTTTGACAATATGATTGTTGATTGCCGTCTGTGGTCAGACGTGTGGTGGGGTAAGGCAGAACCGATTTATGTGACTTCTTATCCGCGTGCTGTGGGTAATCATAAGGATGCCGGATGGCGTTTCCCTAAAGGAGCAACTGAAGGGCGTTGCGGTGAGGTGAGTCGCATCTGGTTTTCCAATGTGAAGTGTATAAGCGAGAATGGCGTGTTTGTTGGTGGTGATGTCCCTGGGAAGGTTAACCATATCTATTTTGATGATATTGATATCCAGTTGTTGAAACGGACGGATTATCTTGGCGGTGTCTATGACAAACGCCCCTGCCAAGGTGAGGGCTTTGTGAATGATAAGGTCTATGGCTTCTACATTGATACAGCTAGTGACATCTTTATCAATAATCCCCGTTTGACATGGGGGGACACTCGTCCTGTGACGGCTTCTGGCGAGTTGTTGAAGCAGAAGGCTTCGACAAATGTTGTGGTGACCCGATAAGCAAACTTTAAATCTTGATGTGTTATGAACAGACTAGTTCTCTTTCTATATGTATGTGTGTGTGCGGTGGGGATAGCCACCGCACAGTTGAGGCCCACCAACGAAGAACTGGGTAGTATCTATTTTGCGTATCCGGCACCGAACACTGTTCAGACTCCGCCTCCTGTTGGTTTTGAGGCATTCTATATCTCGCATTATGGGCGTCATGGCTCCCGTTGGCGTACTGATGATATGCACTACAAAGAGGTGGTTGATGTATTCGACTCACTAGCTACAATTCGTGCCCTTACGCCGTTGGGTGAAGAGGTTCGCGGACGCCTTCATCGGGTGTGGGAGGATGCTCGTGGACGTAGTGGAAACATTACTCCGCTGGGTGAACGTCAGCATCGCGACATTGCCTACCGTATGTTTACTTCATTCCCGTCGGTCTTTGCCGATAGTGCTGTAGTCGATGCTCGCTCGTCCACGTCGCTGCGTTGTGCCATGAGCATGAGTTATTTCACAGAAGCCTTGAAGGAGCAAAATCCGCAGTTGCGCGTTAGTCGCCGGGCTTATCAATGCTATATGGATTACATTGCTCATACGTCGCCCGAGGCTGAGGCTTTCTGTTCCGATACGGCAGCGTGGCGTACTGACTTCCGCCGTTTTGAGCAGGAACAGATACGGCCGGAGCGTTTTGTGAAAGCTTTGGTCGCTCCGTCTGTCTGCATGTCGTACGTGCAGGAACGTAAGATTATGGAAGGTCTCTATTGGATTGCTATCGATATGCAGAATTGTGACCACCTAAAGGGAGTTGACTTCTTTGACCTCTTTACGTACGATGAATTGATGGCTTTGTGGAAGGTGGTGAATGCCCGTATGTATGTATGTAACGCGGCTGCTCCACTTAATGGGGGGCTGATGCCTCGCCAGGCCTCCGCTTTATTGCGCAATATTGTCGAAAGTGCCGACTTGGCCATAGCTGCTGGACAGCCCTGTTCCGATTTGCGTTTCGGACACGATACCCATCTTATCCGCCTGCTTGCGTTGCTGCGCGTGGAGGGATGTGATGGTAGTGAGGTAGATATTGAGAAGTTCCACTTGGCTTGGCAGGACTACCGCGTCTCGCCGATGGCAGCCAACCTGCAACTCATATTCTTCCGCAATGCCGGGGGGCAAATATTGGTGAAGTTGCTCCACAACGAACACGAAGTGCGTCTCACCGGTCTTGCCCCTGCCTCTGGTCCTTACTATTACTGGGCGGATTTGCGACGGCATCTTTGGGGGTTGCTCGATGAAGCTGATTGAGAGGCTTATTTCCTAATCTCCTCTGCTGTCCAGTTTATTTCCAGTGGATTGTCTTTCATCCGCCATACTAGCGGTAGAGTCGGATGGTCCAGTATCCACATTTCTTCATTCTCGACCGTGTCCTTGACATGCAGTAGCGGCAGGCTCAAGGCGCGGTCGTCTGTATCCAGTAGACGGTACGTCGTTCGGTTATAGTCCATTTCTCCCGTCGTTTTCAGCGTGCGGTATGCTTTGCGTCCTATCATGTATACCGTTTCGCCGGCAGGCAGTGTCACATGGTTCTTGTCCTCCGGCTGCAGAAAACTAAGTGACGAGCCGTTTTCTACGTTCTCCGGCATCATGGTGTAAGTCCCCGACAGCCATTTCAACTTGCGTTCGATGCCCCAGATGAGGCTTACGGTGTCATTCTTTTCTTCGAAGCTCATCTCAAAGCGCCGCGTCTGCCCGTGCAGCTTAAAGACGAACAGCAATGTGTCCGGTATCACCTGTGCCCCTGCGGCGAGGGACATCCACAGTAAAGTCAGTAGAGTAAGAAGTTTGGTTTTCATAATGTTATTTCTCTTCCTTGAACATACGTTTTCCCCACTCGCCCGGTTTGTCGCCCATCTTCAGTATCAGTGTACCACCCTCCATGAGTGTGGCGTGGCGCAGGGCTGAGTAGGGGTAATTCTTGCCGTTTAGTGTGGCCGATATGATGTGACGATTCCGCTCTGACAGCCCTTCGGTTATGATGCGGAATTGGCGACCGTTCGCCAGATGGAACGTTACCTCCCGCAGCATCGGTGCGTGGATGAGGTAATAGTCCTGTCCTCCGTTAGGATAGAGCGGCATCATGTGGAACGCCAGCCACGATGACATTGCTCCCGCATCGTCCCTGCCTGGCAGACCGTCTGCTTTTGCACTGAAGTGCTGCCCTACGATTTCACGCACCCGATCCGCACTGCGGTCGGGTTTCCCTATCCAGTGATACAGATACGGCGTGAGAAAGGCCGGTTCGTTGTTCACATTGTAATAGCCGTGATCGAAAAATGTGTCCAGCCTTCGTTCGAAAGCCTCGGCTCCTCCACACATCGCTATCAGCCCCGGTACGTCGTGGGGCACGCTTAGCGAGTATTCCCACGACGAACCCTCGTAGAAAAATGTATTCCACCACGGCGTGTACCATGGCCCTTCTGACGTCACGGGCGTGTAGACATACTTCGGCTTGCGCAGTCGGCTGTGTCCATAGGTCAGGCTGTCCAGCCAGTTGCCCTGTGCGTCGCGCGGCATAATGAAGCCCCGTGCACCGTCGTGCTCATAGTCAGAGCGCCAAAGATTTTTCCAGCTTTCGCTTTGCTTCAAGTACTGCTTTGCCAGATCCTTCTTACCCATGCCTTTCGCTACCAGATAGATGGCATAGTCACAGTAGCTGTATTCTACCGTGCGGTTACCCGCACGTGGAATGCCCCAAGGCACATAGCCCAAGTGTAGATATTCGTCCAGTCCGCCCCGGCCTTCCGCCTCGTGGTGTCCGCCTGGATCCACGGTGGCGTCTTTCAGCATCGCCTCCAGTGCCAGGTCCCAGTCGATACCCTGTAAGCCCTTCACGTAGGCGTCTGCTATCATCACTTCTGCGTTCGAGCCTCCTTGCGTGCGTCCGTTACAGTTACCGCTACGTGCGTCAGGAAGGTATCCGTCCCGTTTGTAGATATATAGTAATGACTGCACTAAGTCTGCCTCGCGCTTCGGATCCATCAGTGTAAGTAGTGGTGTGCTTGTGCGGTATGTGTCCCAGATGGCATAATAATCATCGTAGTAAGGTTGCGGGTCATTCCACAACGGATTTTCTCCCGTTCGGTCCGCCGGCATCATCAGGGCATGGTAGATGGCCGTGTAGAACATACGTTTTTGTTCCTCCGGCGTGTCGTTTGCTATCGAGATGCGTCCCAGCAGCTCCTCCCAGGTATTCAGCAGCCGTCGGTACACCTTCTCCATGGACCATTCCGGCAAGTCATGGTGTGCGTTGTGGCGTGCCCGTCCCGTGCTCAGGAATGAGATACCCACCCTTAGATGCACTTGATTTTCTTCCCCGCCGAACCGTAGCAGCGCACCCGTCTTCTGATAAGAATCATATTGTCGTTTCTGGTCCGGGTAGATGCTGTCGCCCTTCCAGGTTGCCGTTTCGATGAAGGGGCGGTCAGTCTGTGCGTAGAAATACACGGTGTACGCTCTTCCGTTGTTCCATCCACCCCGTATGCGAGTATATCCCTCCACTTCCGTGTCACTGACGATGTTCACTTCCGATCCCACAAACTGTTGCGCCTCGCGAGCGTCCGGTACCGGGTTTTCGCCGAGGAAAAATCCTGCGTCGATGGCCAGTCCTTTCAGGGAGTCTGTAGGATAGGTGAAGCGATACAATGCGGCTCGTTCAGCCGTGGTAATCTCCGTTCGGATGCCGTTTTCGCGGTATGTCGTGCGGTAATATCCCAGTGAGAAGTCTTCTTCCGCGCGGTGGAAGTAATGGTTAATCTGGTTCATGCCGTTGCAGAAGGGTTGCACCAGAACGTTGCCATACTTCTGTCCGCCTCCCGTCCCGCTGATGTGGGTCTGTGCGAAGCCGTCCACCCGTGTGGGCATGGGATCCCATCCGTTGTTAGGTGCGGGCGTACAGTCCGGTGAAGGTTTCACCATGCCGAACGGGTAGGTCGGGCCGATGAATACACGTCCCAGCCCTTCGCTGCCGATGCGCAGGTCTACATATTGCGTTAACAGGAACTCGTCGGCAATCCGGCCGGGCAGTCCCTCAGCATGGGCGGCGTGTGACGTTCCTGCCAGGATGACTGTCCATGCTGTATAAAGGAATGATTTGATTTTTCGCATGCTTGTTATTTTATAGGGTAGTGAAGGTTTCATCTGATTGCAAAATTAATAAAAGGCTGCGGAAACGCAAGTGACGGCGACATGTCTTTTTGAATAAATATCCGCAAGAAGCCGATGCCTGCCCTCTGTCAGCCTGTTCACACCCAGCGTTCCATAAGGTGTGAAGCCTTCACACCTCTTCACGCTTTTAGTGTGAAGGCGTCACATCCGTACTGTGAAGGTGTCACATTCTTACTGTGAAAGAAAGAAGAAGCGGACAAGGAGGGAAAAGGGTATTTCGCCACACTTGCCTCCTTCGTACATTGATGTGGTAATTCATGTAAGAAAAAGCCTTGCACGTATCCTGTGGAATGGCATTACCGCAGGTTTTGTGCAAGGCCTACATTTTTAAAACTCTAAATAAAACAATCGCTTGCTTTTACCTTAAAAATGTTTCTGTGTGTTTATTAGTATCCGGCGTTCTGGCTCCAGTTCGTGTTGGCATTCAGTGTATTTACACTCAACGGCCACAGACGATATTGCGGGTTGGTCGCATCGGGATTGAAGTCGTTCTTGAAGCCCCAGTCGCGTTCGAAGTCACCGAAACGGATCAAGTCGTTACGACGCCAGTGCTCGTCCAGGAACTCACGGCCACGTTCGTCCAAAATCTCTTGCAGGCTTGGATTGTGGTCCAAGAGCGGAGCGTTGACGTATCCACGGATTTGGTTGAACAGGCTCTGCGGTGTATCACCGTTGGCAGACGTAGTTGCACCTTGGCGTACAAGGGCTTCGCATTTCATCAGAATAACATCCGCATAACGGAAGATAGGCACATCGTTATCCTGATTACGGCTGAACGTGTTGTAATCATTGATGTCGGGGAAGAACTTGATGGAACGATAACCCTGTGTCCAACCTGTTAAATCAGCACCACAATTGAGATCCGCATTCGGTACTACAGGATTTTCAGGATCACTATAATCTTCTTTTAATGTGATACTCTTTGTGAAAGTTACATCGTTGTCATTATATGTATTGCGTACGGTAGTCGGTTCACCGGTATTGTTGTCATACTGGTAAACATCGAATGTTTCCATGCCGATATTCTCACCCGTATTACCGGCAATGACATCGTTACGACGGTCACCCGGCAGACAGAACAGTTCTACAAACTCCGGAGTCAGCGTCATGTTTCCACCTACAGAGTTACTCATCTCAATGCTGTAGAAACCATTGCTGTTCTGACCACGGCGCCAGGTACGGAAGCGGGCGAATGTCATTCCTTGTATAGTTTCTGCATCAAATGGCATGGCATAGATGAAGTCCTTGATCTGCGATCCGTTAGTGTACATGAACTTCGTCTTGTAGTCATCGCTCAAATCGAAGTAACCGGAAGCAATGACACGGTCGCAAGCGGCGATACAGTCATTCAACTTTTCGTTCTCGGCCGTAGAAGACCAACTGGCACTGGTTACATCTTGTGTGTACACGTTCCAGTTGATGTACAACTTAGCCAGCAGGGCATCTACCATCCAGCGGGTCGGTTTCCCGTAAGTAGAGGCATCTACATTTTCATAGCAGTTGTCACGAACAGCGAGCAGTTCTGATTCAATCCAACGGGCTGCTTCGGCGCGTGGTGAGCGGTCTATAGCCTCGTCTTCCGCCAACAGGTGGTCGATGATAGGCGTGTCGCCCCAATGATCCATAATCATGAAATGGTAGAAAGCACGTACAGCACGTACAGGAGCTAAATCCTCCTCAGATACGCCACCTTCGCTCAGGTCGAAGATGACACGGTTGCAGTTGGTGATACCGGTCAGCAATTCGTTGAACACGTCTAATTGAGCGGCCGAGTTTGTCGGGCTGATCATGTGCAGCGAGAAGTTCGCCATATCACGGTTGTTCAGGTAGTCACCGTCGAAACTGACTGCCGTATATTCGTCCGAGTTACAGGATACGCCTTCATCAAAACGACGCCCGATAGCGGCACGGAACGAATAGAAAGCGTTGCTCATCTGTGCCTCAATGGCAATTTCTGAGTCGGGCATTTCGGTATATTGCGACTTGATGTCCACATCTAAGTCAGTACAACCGATGGTTGTCAGTGCCAGCAGGGCACCTGTTACTATATTTCTTGTTTTCATATGTTTAATCTCTTATGTTAAGGGTTAGAAATTCACATTAACACCTACCATGAACGTACGGGTACGCGGGTAAGTGGTATTACGCCAGTCGATACCCGGAGTCAGGCCACCCAGGCTGATTTCAGGGTCGATACCCTTGTAGCCCGTAATGGTGAATACATTGTTGCAGGTAGCATACAGGCGCAGGTTGTTGATGTAGTTACCAATCTTGCCGAAGTTGTAACCCAAAGTCAAGGTTGCCAGGCGCAGATAAGAACCATTCTCTAAGTAGCGGTCGGATGGAGCTTGGGCGCGGGTGTCGTGTGCGTTTTGTTCTCCTGCCACTTCCGCCAACACGTTCTTTCCATTGCTAACCAAACTTACGTTGTTGTAGTAGCAGCGGGTAGCGTTGAAAATCTTGTTGCCTGCCATACCTTGGAAGAAAGCGGTCAGCGTCCAGTTCTTCCATGTCAGGTCGTTGTTCCATCCGTACACGATTTTCGGTTGGGCTGAACCGTGCATACGTTTGTCTTCCAGTTCGGGCGAATCGGTTGTTCCAATCAGGTTGCCTTCTTCGTCATAATCGTTGAAGATAGAACCGCCATCCTCACCGTAGCCGGCCCATTCCCACAGGCAGAACTGGCCGATGGGGTAACCTTCCTGGATGCGTTGTACTTCGGCGTTGGTCGAATAACCGCCTACATCCGGATTACCTTGCGGAATATAGTCTACTGAATAAGTTTCGTTAGAAAGTTTTTCCACCACATTCTTGTTGTGGGACAGGTTCAATGACGTGCTCCACGTGAAGTTGCGGGTCTGTACCGGAATGGCGTTAATGGTGATTTCAATACCCTTGTTGCTGATGTCACCTACGTTAGCAGTCATTCGGTTATACGGATAACGGCTGGTAGAAACTTCATAATCGTAAATCAAGTCGGAAGTTTTCTTGCTGTAGTATTCGATGGTACCGGTCAAACGGTTGTCGAAGAAGCCGAAGTCCAAACCGATGTTGAACATGCCGGTACTTTCCCACTTCAAATCAGGATTCGAGTTACGGGTTGCGCCCAATACGCGGTATTGCGAAGAAGTCCCGTTACCATCCACATAAGTAAACCAGCCGGTAGAACCATACACCGGACGTGCATAGAAGGCATCAAAGCCAAGAGAGTTACCGCTGACACCGTAACCTACACGGAGTTTCAAGTCATCGAACACGTTCTGGTCTTTCATGAAGTCCTCTTCCGTAATGCGCCATGCGGCCGATACAGAGGGGAACGTACCCCAACGGTTGTTTTCACCGAAAGCGGAAGAACCGTCACGACGTACCGTAGCCTGCAACAGGTATTTGCTGTTGAAGCTGTAGTTGACACGTCCGTAGAACGAAATCATACGCAACGTAGAAAGGTTGTTGCTGATAACATCGTTGATAGAAATGTTGTTGGCAACTCCCATGTTATGGTAACCCAAGTCATCGTTGTAGAAATTGTAAACCTTCAGACCGAAACCGTCGTTGTTATCGGCTTGTTCCCAAGAATAACCGAGCATGACGCCTACTTTGTGTGCATCGGCAAAGGTATGATCCCAATTGACGTAAGTTTCCATCTGTTTGCGGATGTTTTCCACAGTGCTGCGGTCTGCCTGACCATTGCGGGAAGCTACACTCGGAAGCTGGCTTTGGCTGCTGTTGTAGTTACTATAGATGTACTGCTGATTTTGGTAAGACAGGTTCAAGTGCCAGTCCAATCCTTCAATGATGTGCAGCGTAGCCTGTGCGTTACCTTGCAACAGTTTCTCCTTCGTGTCGTAGCGGTCTTCGTTGATCATCGCAACGGGGTTGTAGTTTTGCGAGATAGAAGTATTGCGATACCACGTATCATCCGCATTTCTTACCGGAACCAACGGGCTGTAGTAATACATGGCGTCCAATACGCTTTGGCCGGTATCGCCTGTAGGACCGGTAGAACTGTTGCGCACGCTGGCATTGACGCTGAAAGCCAAATCCAAACGGTCGTTCAAGGCTTTCGTCTGTACAAATGAACGGGCGTTCAGGCGGTCCATATTTGTTCCGCGTACTACACCTTGACGATCCATGAAGTTGATAGAGGCACTGTACTGTGTCTTCTCATTACCGCCGTTGATGGATACATTGTGGTTGTGGCTGAAGCCGGTGCGGAGCACTTCGTCTTGCCAGTTGGTATTGGCGGGATTGTTTACATCATAATAGGAAGAAAGGTCGATGCTGTTGGCATTGGCAAAGCTCAGTAATTCGTCAGCTGTCATCATATCCAGCGAATTCATCGTCTTATCCCATGCCACGTAGCCGCTATAGCTTACATTCGTGTGCCCATCCTTGTTTCCTTTCTTCGTGGTTACGATGATGACACCGTTGGCAGCCTTCGAACCATAGATGGCGGTAGCGGAAGCATCGCGCAACACATCAATGCTCTCGATGTCATCCGGAGCAACAAGGGACAGGCTGGCACCCGGCACGCCATCGATTACATAATAAGGCTCCATGGCTTCACCGGTACGCAGGGAAGATGCACCACGCAGCGAGATGGAAGCCGAACCGTTCGGGTCGCTGGTGTTGGCCACGGTCAGCCCCGGAACTTTACCTTGCAGCATCTGGGCGGGGCTGGTGATGACACCCACGTTCATGTCTTCCGCTTTCACACTAGTAATAGAACTGGTCACATCCTTGCGTTGCATACTGCCGTAACCTACTACTACCACTTCTTCCAACGCTTGCGCGTCTTCGCTCATCACCACATCAATGACGTTACGGTCCACTTTGATATCTTGAGTTGTGAAACCAATGTAGGAGAATTGCAGGGTTTTGCCCTTCTCTACATTGATGGAGTACTTACCGTCCACGTCGGTAATGTTGCCGTTGGTGGTACCTACTTCCAGCACGTTGACGCCCGGAAGCGGCATACCGGTCTTGTCTGTTACTGTACCGGTCACTTGGTTTTGTGCAAATGCTAAGGTACTACTTAGCAGGAACATAACAAAGACTACGCTTTGTAATAATGTCCACCTCTTTTTTAATTGTACATTCAGCATAAAATTAGATTTTAGTTTGGTGAATTATTTATTTGTCTGTACACTATAGTTTATAATGTTTTATGTTAATTTGCGGTGCAAAGGTACTTGTGATGTATTACATTAATGTGACAGATTTGTTACGAGAAATTGTAATTTGTTGATAGCCAGATTGTTAAGGCGAATTGTTTTCCCTTCTTGCAAGTGCTTTTAGATGAAATTACTTGCAAAAAGATTGGCAAGTGGAAATATTCGTCTATATGAGCGAATATTCTTTTGCGTGTGTAAGTGTTCATACTTGTTTTCATAGACTTTTCAGGTTTTGGGCAAAGCTACAATCTTTGGGAATATTGTGGGGGGAATTTTGTACAAAACAGGTGGAATATAGTAAATGGTTTTTCCTCTTTGTCGGTGCCTCAAATATTAATTGTCTGAAATACACTTATTTGTTGCGAAACCAATTTTGCATGGTGAGAATTTAGTTTTGCACTTATGGAGTATCGTCTTTTCTTTTATTCCTCTATTCGAAATCATTTCCGTGTAGGGGAAGGCATGAAAACGCTTGGGAGATATTCTATTTTGTCAATTTAGGTTGGCTTGGATGAGTCGTAAGAAGCATAGATTTAACGGTCGTAAACAAGTACATGCTGATCAAGTGTAAAATGTTACTTTGGATTGCTCCATGTCATAAATTGCCTTCATCGTTGAAGCTGTAGTAGCGTCCGTCAGTTACAATGAGATGGTCAACGAGCCGGATATTCATGGTTTGCGCGGCCTGCTGTACGACTTGGGTCAGGCGGATGTCGTCGTTGCTGGGGCGTGTGTTGCCCGAGGGGTGGTTATGTATCAGGGCGATTTGTGTGGCTCGTTGGAGTAATGCTTCGCGCAGGATGGCTCTTACATCGGCAGTGGTTTGGTCAATACCTCCACGGCTGATGCGTACTTTGTCTATGACTTTCCCGGCCTGATTGAGCAGCAATACCCAAAATTCTTCGGTAGGCAGGTCGCAAAGCAGGGGGTGGAACAGATTGTAGATGTCGGTTGATGCCTTGATGATGAGGCGTTCTCCTTGGGCTTGCAGGCTACGCCTTTTGCCTAGCTCAAGAGCAGCCATGACAGTGATGCTTTTGGCAGGACCCATACCTTTGAAGCGGGCAAAGTCACGAACTTCCCATTTGGCCAGTTGATTCAGGTTGTTGTCGCATGCCGACAGAATGCGTTGCATAAGGGTTACGGCACTTTCGTCTGTATTGCCGGAGCCGATCAGAATGCCTAGTAGTTCGGCATCGGTCAGCGTTTCAGCTCCTTTTTGCATCATTTTCTCACGAGGACGATCGGATTCGGCCAGTTGTTTGATGGTGAGTTTGTTCATGATAATAGTGGTTAGCGGTGAGTGGCTGGTGTACTGATTGTTCACCATTCACTTATCATTGCTTTTTATTTATAAAAATTCTTTTTGAAAGCTTCAAATTCTCCTTTCCGCCAAACGCAACGGTTCCACCATGCGCGCCAGAATCCTGTCCCGTAGCCGATAAGCTGGATGTAGGAGGCTGCAATGGAATAGAGTCCGATGCGAAAGCTCCCGTTTTTTGCGGTGGAATCGATGAAGATGAGCAATGCGTAGGCCAAAAGGGGCAGCAGTGCATAGGGGCAGAAAATCCCACCGATGAGCAACAGAACGGTTCCCAATGTGAACAGGGCCGGGAGCAGATGAACCAGCTTCAGCGATTCAGGATATTTTTTATAGAGATTGATGCGTGCAATACCAGAATTATGTACCTGTTTGAAGAACTTTTTCAGGTCGGTGCGGCGTTTGTGATACACCCATGCGCCTGGAAAGAGACGGCAGCGATAGCCTGCTTTGAAGATACGGATACTGAAATCAATGTCTTCGCCAAAACGCATCTTTGAGAAACCTCCCAAAGCCTGATAGACACTGCATCGCACACCCATGTTGAAGCTGCGGGGATAGAACTTGTCCATCTTCTTTTTGCCTCCACGAATGCCACCGGTGGTGAAGAATGAGGTCATGGAGTAGTTGATGGCCTTTTGGATGTCGCTGAATGACTCGTGGGCACGGTCGGGGCCTCCAAAAGCGTCGGCAGGGCGGGTTTGCAGCTCCTTTTCCACGGCTTCAAAGTAATCTGGGGGCAGGATACAGTCAGAATCTAATATAATAAGGTACTCCCCTTGGCTGCGTTCGGCGCCGTAGTTGCGTGTCTGTCCGGGGCCAGAGTTGGGTTTGTTGTAGTAGTGGATGTCCAGCTGGTCGCTGTACTTCTCCACGACTTCCCGACAGGGGATGGACGAACCGTCTTCTACTACCACTACCTCAAAATCTTTGAGAGTTTGCAGGGTGAGGCTCTGTAGCAGTTCGTCCACTTCGTCGGGGCGATTAAAAACGGGGATGATAACCGAATACTTCATGATGAATAATGATGTTTCTTGGACAAAGATAATTTTTTCCTTTGGATAAGTATGGAAGGTTGCAGATAAATCTTTATTTTTGTTCAAATTGTTTTAATGTACAGAATGAGTTAACACTTTATTATTATATGAAGCGCTTATTTCTATTATTCGGTTTGTTGTTGTTTACTGGTGTTTTGTCGGCTGAGCGAAAAGATTTATTGATTAATGATCATTGGATGTTCCGTTTCAGTCATCAGGTACAGAGGGGCAGTGCACAGCTGGTGCATTTACCTCATACATGGAATGCGTTGGATACTGATGCCTGTTCAGATTATTATCGGGGGATGGGAGTTTATACAAAAGAATTGTGGATAGATCCTAACTGGCGGGGCAAGCGTTTGTTTTTGCGTTTTGAGGGCGCCAATACTGTCACCAATGTCTTTGTGAATGATTTCCATGTGGGTGAACATCGGGGCGGATACGGGGCGTTCGTGTTCGAGATAACTGATAAAGTCCGCTATGGTGAAAAGAATAAGCTGCTTGTCAGTGTGAACAATGCGCTTCAATTGGATGTAATGCCCTTGCTGGGCGATTTTAATTTCTATGGAGGTATTTATCGGGATGTTCATCTGGTAGTGACTGATCAAGTGAACATATCTTTGACTGATTATGCTTCTCCGGGTGTATATCTCATTCAGGAAAAGGTGAGCGATAAACAGGCGGATGTGCGAGCTAAAGTATGCCTGTCCAACTCAACAACGTCTGTTGAGAGCCGCCAGCTTTCCTTGAAAATCTATGGAGAAAACAACCGTGTCGTTTGGGAGCAGAAACGTGATTTGACCGTGGCGCCCGGTGAGAGTGTTGTATCGGTAGATGTTCTGCTGGACAATCCTCGTTTATGGAACGGGCGTAAGGATCCGTTTCTGTATCGGGTGGAGGTCGCGCTGCTTAAGGAAGGGCAGGTGACCGACCGTGTTTGTCAGCCTTTGGGACTGCGCTACTATCACGTGGATGCTGAGAAAGGTTTTTTCCTGAATGGAGAGCATTTGAAGTTGCAGGGAGTGTGCCGCCATCAGGAGCGTAATGAGGTGGGCAACGCTTTGCGTAAAGTACATCATGAAGAAGACGCGGCTATCATGGCTGAGATGGGAGTCAATGCCGTACGCCTGGCCCACTATCCACAAGCGGCTTATATGTATGATCTCATGGACCGTTATGGTATAGTGACGTGGGCCGAGATTCCTTTTGTGGGGCCCGGTGGATATCTGGATAGGGGATTTGTCAATCAGGAGAGTTTTCGGGCAAACGGTCGTGAACAGCTGAAAGAACTTATCCGGCAGCATTTCAACCATCCTTCCATTTGTTTTTGGGGATTGTTTAACGAACTGAAAACTTATGGAGATAATCCAACGGAGTATATTCGCGAACTCAACGAACTGGCTCAGCAGGAGGATCCTACCCGACTGACTACAGCGGCAAGCAACATATCGGCCAAAGACCCCATTGGCATGATTACCGATGTGATAGCCTGGAATCAGTATTTTGGCTGGTATGGTGGCGAGCCGTCGGATATGGGCAAGTTTCTGGACGATACCCATAGAGCTTTCCCGCAGCTGAAAATAGCTATCAGTGAATATGGGGCCGGTGCCAGCATCTGGCATCAGCAGGACAGCATCGTCAAAGGTTTGCCTTCCGGTTATTGGCATCCTGAGAATTATCAGACCTATTACCACATGGAAAACTGGAAAGCCTTGGCCGAACGTCCTTTCGTATGGGGCTCGTTTGTGTGGAATATGTTTGATTTTGGGGCAGCCCACCGTACGGAAGGTGACCGTCCGGGCGTGAATGACAAAGGGTTGGTGACCCGCGACCGTAAAGTGCGTAAGGATGCTTTCTATTTCTATAAGGCTAACTGGAACCATGAAGATGCTATGGTCTATATAGCCAACCGTCGCCACACCGAACGTACCAAGCTTCAAACATCGGTTATGGTCTTTACCAATATGCCTGAAGCAGAATTGTTTGTCAATGGTGTCAGTATGGGTACATGCAAGGCCGATGCGTATGCTACTTGTCAGTGGTCGGATGTTCGTCTGGCTCCGGGCAAGAATGTCGTGGAAGTATATGCCGGTAAGGGTAAGAAGATGCAGACCGACCGGGTGGTTTGGAATGTACGTTGAATGCCTTGATATTGGGGTATGCTATATGAAAAGGATACTAATCGCTTGTTGCAGATGTTGCGAATGGAGGAATAAAAAAATCCCGCATTCTTTATAGGAAGGAATGCGGGAAGCATATATATGAAGGTTTGTTTGTCCTTAAGCCTTTACACGTCCTACGTATGATCCGTCGCGTGTGTCGATTTCAATCGTTTCGCCTTCGTTGATGAAGAGGGGAACACGAACGGTAGCACCTGACTCAACGGTAGCGGGCTTCAGTGTGTTGGTGGCAGTGTCGCCCTTCAGACCCGGTTCCGTATAGGTAACCTTCATCTGAACCTTGATAGGCATGTCAGCGTAGAGTACGGTTTCGGTAGAAGCGTCGGACACTACATCCACTACCTGGCCTTCGAGCAGGAAGTCAACGCCGTTGATCAGGTCGTGGGCGATGGGAATTTGGTCGAATGTTTCCTGGTTCATGAACATGTAGTCTTCGCCTTCCTGATAGAGGTACTGGTAGGGGCGGCGTTCCACACGTACGTCTTCCAGCTTCTCACCGATGTTGAAGCGGCGCTCCAGTACGTAGCCGTTCACTACGTCTTTCAGTTTGGTACGCATGAAGGTGTTACCTTTTCCCGGCTTTACATGCAGGAAGTCGATGCAGAAATACAGCTTGCCGTCCATGCGGATGCAAGTTCCGATTTTAATGTCTTGGGCATTAATCATAACTATCTTCTTTTATTTTATGTGTTATTAATGAGTCTTTTCTCGTACGAAATGCGGTGCAAAAGTAATGGAAATCGGTAAAAAACACAAAACTTTTGAGAGAAAATGAGTTATCTCTTGGTTTATTTGAAAAAACTCCCTATTTTTGCAGCCCGAATTCGTGAGAATAATAATGTAAAACAAGATACAGCGATGAAAAGAACATTTCAACCCTCTAACAGAAAGAGAAAAAACAAACACGGTTTCCGTGAGAGAATGGCTACAGCCAATGGCCGCAGAGTATTGGCAGCACGTCGTGCCAAAGGCCGCAAGAAACTGACAGTTTCTGACGAATACAACGGAGTGAAGGCATAAGGCTATATCCTTGTAAAAGAAATAAAGCTCCGCAGATATCCCGGTATCTGCGGAGCTTTTCTGTTTCTATATCCGTCTTTCGGGTGGGCTCATTCGGTTGCCAAAGGTGTCGTTCTTTTTGGGGGCTTCTCGCCTGTCCGATGAGGCTTTCCTCACGGCTTTCCCTCAGCCGGTGAAAACCTTTCCCCTTTAAAGGGAAAGTCTTTCCCTTTGAAAGGGAAGATCTTTCTCTCGGTGAGGGAAAACTTTTCCCACTTTGCGAGAAAGGGGTAGAAACTCTTTCTGCTGATAATCAAGACTCTGTGTCGTAGCGGTAAATGTACTCGTCGTACACCGGCTCTGCGTCGATGCCGCGTTCGAGGAAGAATTGTCGTATCTGTTCCTGCTGCCGGGGTGTTATCAGTCGCTCGCCGTGCTTGATGCGGTAGTAAGGATTCTTGCCGAAGTAATCGTAGATTTTCCGCTTGAGCCATACGGCGTCTTTGTAGCTGAAGGTCTGTAGCTGTGCCAGCAGTGACTCGATGCCGCGTGCGAAACGTTTCTTGTCGGCGGGGCTGAAGTGCGGGCAGTCTCGTCCGGCCAGGCCGCGCGACACGGCGGGCGAGAGGATGCGGATATAGGTGAGGCTGGAGGGCAGGCCTTCCATCAGGGCGTGGCGCAAGCATTGTGCGGCCAGGGGACAGTCGGCCTGCGTGCAGAATGCGTAATACTTGGACAGTTGGGTGTAATCAAAATCGAGCATAAGGTTGTCGTTTTTTAATTATAGGTTCACACAGGCAAAGGTAAGATTTTTTGCAAGATAGGAGGCGTTTCGGTAAAAAAAAAACAAGCAAGCTTGTTTTTCTGCTTTCAACTTTCACTATCTTTTGATAAAATAGGATGCGGTTCGGCAGAAATAATTGAAAATTATATTTTCATTTGTTTCTGCGCTCACCTTTCGCTATCTTTGCCCGAAAAAGCGAAGGTTATGACTATAAAAGAATTCTTTTCTTTCCGGAAAAACAGACTTTTCTGGTGGAACATCATAGCTATGGTGGTTGTGGCGGCCGGAATAATATTCGGTGTGCTGAAGGCCTTGGATGTATATACCCGTCATGGAGAAGCCGTCGTTGTGCCCGATGTAAAAGGCTTGAGCCTGTCCGAAGCACAAAAAATGTTTGCTGACCGAGGATTGGCGTGTGTGGTGGCTGACTCGAATTATGTGAAAACACTTCCTGCCGGTTGCATACTTGATTATACCCCCGGAGTGGGGCAGCGTGTGAAAGAAGGACGCTTGATTTACTTGACAATCAATACCTTGAATGTGCCGTTGCAAGAGGTTCCTGACGTGGCCGACAACAGTTCCGTGCGTCAGGCCGAAGCCCGTCTGCTGGCAGCAGGTTTTCGTCTGACGAGTAATGACTCCATTCCTGGTGAAAAGGACTGGGTGTATGCTGTGAAATATCGTGGCGACTCTTTGGGTATAGGAGCCAAAGTGCCGGTAGGAGCCGTGTTGACACTGGTTATTGGAAATGGAAAGGAAGTTCCATTACCTGCCGACTCATTGGGAATAGAGGTAACCGAGGGATTGTCAACCGACTCTCAACCGGAAGCCGGGCAAACGTTGGATGAAGAAGATTGGTTTTGACGGATTATGATGGAAGAAGATCTGGATATTGACATTGATGATATAGAAAACGATTGTCCCGACGACGTGGAGCCGGTGGGCGACGAGGCCCAGCTCTACGAACACTTCCGCGTGGTGGTGGACAAGGGGCAGGAGATGGTGCGCGTGGACAAGTATCTTTTTGACCGCATCACCAACTCCTCGCGCAACCGCATCCAGAAGGCGGCCGACGCGGGCTTTGTCATGGCCAATGGCAAGCCCGTGAAAAGCAGCTATAAGGTAAAGCCGTTCGATGTGATAACGGTGATGATGGACCGCCCCCGCTACGACAACGAAGTGGTGCCCGAAGACATCCCGCTGAACGTGGTCTATGAGGACGACTACGTGATGGTGGTCAACAAACCCGCCGGACTGGTGGTGCATCCGGGCCATGGCAACTGGCACGGCACGCTGGTGAACGCCATCGCGTGGCACCTGAAGGACACCAAGGGCTACGATGCCAACGACCCGCACCTGGGGCTGGTGCACCGCATCGACAAGGATACCTCCGGCCTGCTGGTCATTGCCAAGACGGCCGACGCCAAGACCAACCTGGGCTGGCAGTTCTTCCACAAGACCACCAAGCGCCGTTATCGGGCCCTGGTGTGGGGTAACGTGGAGCAGGACGAGGGGACGATTGTGGGCAACATCGGCCGCAATCCCAAGGACCGCCTCCAGATGGCTGTCCTGCCCGAGGGCGAAGGCAAGCATGCCGTGACCCACTACCGCGTGTTGGAACGCTTCGGCTACGTCACGCTCGTCGAGTGCATCCTTGAGACGGGGCGCACGCACCAGATACGTGTGCACATGAAACACATCGGCCACGTGCTCTTCAACGACGAACGCTACGGCGGCCACGAAATTCTGAAAGGTACACATTTTGCCAAATACAAACAATTTGTAAACAACTGCTTTGACATCTGCCCGCGTCAGGCGCTCCACGCCATGACGCTGGGCTTTGTCCATCCCGTCACCGGCGAGGAAATGTACTTCACTTCCGAACTGCCCGACGACATGACGAACCTCATCGGCAAATGGAGAAGCTACATCAGTAACAGAGAATTGGAATGAAACGCACGATTGCCATTGTTGCCGGAGGCGATACCTCCGAGTATGAAGTTTCCCTGCGCAGCGCACAAGGGATTTACTCCTTCATCGACAAGGAGAAATATACATTATATATAGTAGGCATGCACGGTCTTGACTGGCATGTGCGGCTCGACGACGGACGCACGCTGCCCGTGGACCGCAATGACTTCAGCTTCCAGCTGGACGGGCAGAAGGTGAAGTTCGACTTCGCCTACATCACCATCCATGGTACGCCGGGTGAGGACGGACGCCTGCAGGGCTACTTCGACATGCTCCGTATCCCGTACTCCTGCTGTGGCGTGCTGGCGGCAGCGCTTACGTATGACAAGTTTGCCTGCAATCAGTACCTGCATGCCTATGGCGTGCGCATTGCCGAGTCGCTCCTCCTGCGCCAGGGACAGAGCATCACCGACGACGAAGTGGTGGAGAAGATCGGCCTGCCCTGCTTCATCAAGCCCAGCCTGGGAGGCTCCAGCTTCGGCGTGACCAAGGTGAAGACACGCGAACAGATACAGCCCGCCATTGCCAAGGCTTTCGACGAAGCGCAGGAAGTGGTGGTGGAAGCCTTTATGGACGGCATCGAGCTGACCTGCGGTTGCTACAAGACGCGCGACAAGTCGGTGGTCTTCCCCATCACCGAAGTGGTGAGTCACAACGAATACTTCGACTACAAGGCCAAGTACAACGGCGAGTCCGACGAAATTACGCCTGCCCGCATCTCCGACGAACTGACTGATCGGGTGAAGAAGCTCACCTCTGCCATCTACGACATCTTGGGCGCGCAGGGCATCATCCGTGTGGATTATATCGTGACCGAGGGCGACAAGATCAATCTGCTCGAGGTGAACACCACGCCGGGCATGACGGCCACCAGCTTCATCCCCCAGCAGGTGCGTGCCGCCGGCTTGGACATCAAGGACGTGATGACAGACATTATAGAACACAAGTTTTAACCTTTCATTGCCATGTACGACGAATTTGACGAAATCCGCCCTTACCACGACGAGGAACTTCCCGAAGTGTACGAGGAATTGATAGCCGATCCGGCTTTCAGGCAGGTGGCCTCCGCGGCCTTTCCCAGTGTACCTTTTGAGATGCTGGCCGCCAAAATGCGTAGCTGCAAGACGAAACTCGAGTTTCAGAAAGCCTTCGGATACACCATGCTGAAGCGTATCATGCAGGAGGCTTCGGACGGTGTGACGCTGGACAATGAACTGGCCGATAAGTCTGGTGCCTATACCTATATATCCAATCACCGCGACATTATTCTCGACTCCGGCTTCCTTTCCGTGTTGTTGGTTGACGGCGGGGGTGATACGGTGGAGATAGCGATCGGCGACAATCTCCTTATCTACCCTTGGATTAAGAAACTGGTGCGCATCAATAAGTCGTTCATCGTACAGCGCGGACTACCCATGCGGCAGATGCTCGAGTCGTCGGCCCGTATGTCGCGCTATATGCACTACGCTATCTCGCAGAAAAAGCAGTCCATCTGGATAGCCCAGCGTGAGGGACGTGCCAAGGACTCGGACGACCGTACGCAGGACAGTGTGCTCAAGATGCTGAGCATCGGTGGCGAGGGCGATGTACTGGACCGCCTGATGGAGATGAACATTGCGCCGCTCTCCATTTCCTACGAGTTCGACCCCTGCGACTTCCTCAAGGCATGGGAGTTCCAGCTGAAGCGCGACTATCCCGATTACAAGAAGTCAACTGCAGATGACCTGAAGAACATGCAGACGGGTTTGCTCGGCTACAAGGGGCGGGTACACTTCCATATAGCTCCCTGCATCAACGCTAGCTTGGCGACTTTGGATCGCAAGATGCCCCGTCAGGAACTTTTTCCGAAAATATCCGCTCTTATTGACCGGGAAATTCATCGTGGATACCGTTTGTATCCTTGTAATTATGTGGCTGCCGACTTGTTGGCGGATACCGATGTATATGCCAGTCGTTATACAGCAAATGATAAGAGTAAGTTTGTTGCCTATTTGGAGGGCCAGTTGGACCGTATTACTCTGGAAAATAAGGATGACGTTTTCTTGCGTAGGAAAATGCTGGAAATGTATGCCAATCCGCTGAAGAATTATCTGAAAGCTGTTGAAGTATGAGGAAGTATCCGATAGGAAATTTCTACAGTTGGTTCCTTCTGGGAGTCTGTGTGTTGCTGTGTGCATGTTCGGATGACGATTATCATTATCCTTCTGTGAAGTTGGAGTTTCTTACAGCCTATTCGGATGCAGAAGGGGGCTTGCAGTATGTGGTGACTGATGAGGGGGGTAAATATCCTATTTGGGCCGGTGTGGACGACTGGCGCATTACTCCCGACTCGTTGATACGCATTGTCAGCAATTATGAGATTATGCAGACGGACGGCGTTGAAGGGGTACGCCTTTATTCGGCATTGGCTGCCGTTTCGTCGTTGCCTTTGCCGGCCGACCATTTTGAAGGAGGGATCATGATGGATCCGGTCGATATTCTCAGCATTTGGATGGGGCGTGACTATCTTAACATGATGCTTGAGGTTAAGGCACAAAATCGTCCGCATGAATTCTTTTTTGTGGAGGAGAGCCGGGTAATAGATGCCGAAAACCATCATGCTTCTGTTTCATTGCTTCTCTATCATGATGACGGGGACGATATCCAGGCCTATACCAAGCGGGCCTATTGTTCTGTTCCTTTGCGCCATTATGTGGAAGAGGGTGTGGAAACGGTGACGGTTCACTTCAGAGTGTACACCTACTCCGGTGAGGTGAAGAAATATGAATTTGAATATAAGCCTTTATAAATTGTTTGTTTCTTATGAAAACCTTATTCGCATCTATTTGTCTGTTATTCTCTTCACTCTTTTCCTGCCAGCAGAAAGGTGGAGATTTTAAGACTTTGTCTGTCAGTGAATTCGCCGATGTGATAAACAATCCTGATGTGCAGCGTTTGGATGTCCGGACGGTTGCAGAATATTCTGAAGGTCATATTCCGGGCAGTATGAATATTAATGTGTTGGATGGCACATTTGCAACTGTAGTTGATTCTGTCTTGCAATCTTCCCGTCCTGTTGCTCTTTATTGTCGTAGTGGTAAACGAAGCAAGAAAGCTGCACGTATATTGTCAGAGAAAGGTTTTAAAGTCTATGAATTGGGTACAGGCTTTAACGGTTGGGTGGAAGCCGGAAAGGTCGTAGAAAGATAAGTTGGGGGTTCGTGAAACCATATAGATTGTGAAGAGGCTGCTTTTCACGGGATTTGTTTGGATTTGCTTGTTCGTTTCGTCTTTTTTTTGTATCTTGACGCAGCGTTTTTTTAAACGTCTGGATGTTATTAATTTTTAATCTATTGAACATGCGAATTTTATCTGTTTTCAGTTGGGGAAGCATGGCTTTGGCCGGATTGTTTTTGGCTTCCTGCGTGGGTAAGGCACCAGTGGTTGCCGATTATGAGGTAGTTCCCATTCCTGTGGAAATTGCGACTGCCCAAGATGCTCCTTTCGTTATGAAGGACGGTACGACAATCTATTATACGGCTGGCAACGAGAAGATGCGCCGGAATGCCGAGTTCCTGGCATCGTATGTCGGAAGCCAGACGGGTGTCAAGTTGAACGTGAAGGAAGGTGGTGAAGAACAGGAAGGCATTCTTTTGCAATTGGGACTGGAGAAGGAGAATCCGGAAGCCTATTCATTGGAAGTGAAACAAGGCCGGGTGGTGATTTCCGCACCGACTGAAGCTGGGGTTTTCTATGGTATCCAGACATTGCGCAAGTCGATTGGCGTAGCCGAGGGCGGTAACATCGAACTGCCGGCTGTGCGTATTGCCGACGAACCGCGTTTCGGCTATCGTGGCATGATGCTGGACGTAAGCCGTCACTTCTTCTCTGTGGACGATGTGAAATGCTATATCGACATGCTGGCACTTCACAACATCAACCGCCTGCACTGGCATCTGACTGACGACCAGGGCTGGCGAATTGAAATCAAAAAATATCCGAAACTGGCCGAAATCGCTTCGCAGCGCAAGGAAACGGTTATCGGACGCAATAGCGGCAAATACGACGGAAAGCCTTACGGCGGTTTCTATACGCAGGAACAGGCAAAGGAAATAATTGCCTATGCTGCCGAACGTTATATTACGGTGATTCCTGAAATTGACCTCCCCGGACATATGCAGGCTGCTCTGACGGCTTATCCTGAACTGGGATGTACGGGTGGCCCGTATGAAGTATGGACGCAGTGGGGCGTTTCGGATAATGTGCTCTGCGCGGGCAACGACCAGACCATCCAGTTTGTGAAGGACGTGCTGGCCGAAATCGTAGAAATATTCCCTTCCGAATACATTCATGTGGGAGGTGACGAATGTCCCAAGACGGTATGGGCAAAGTGTCCCAAGTGTCAGGCACGTATCAAGGCGTTGGGGCTGAAGAGCGACAGCAAGCATACCAAGGAAGAACGTTTGCAGAGTTTTGTCATCCACGAAGCCGAAGCTTTCCTTGGCTCGAAAGGCCGGAAGATGATTGGCTGGGACGAGACGTTGGAAGGTGGTCTGGCTCCGGGGGCCACAGTGATGTCCTGGCGTGGTGAAGGCGGAGGTATTGAAGCGGTCAAGCAGGGTCACGACGTGGTAATGACTCCCAATACGTACCTCTATTTCGATTACTATCAGTCGAAGGATACCGATACCGAGCCGCTGGCTATCGGAGGATATCTGCCTATGGAGCGTGTGTACAGTTATGAACCTATGCCCAAAACTTTGTCGCCGGAAGAGCAGAAGTATATCATCGGAGTACAGGCTAACTTGTGGACAGAGTACATTCCTGACCTGAAGCAGGCGCAGTATATGGTACTGCCTCGTATGGCAGCCCTGTGCGAAGTGCAGTGGAGCTTGTCGGACAAGAAAGATTATGAATCGTTCCTGAAGCGTGTGAGCCGTCTGGTTGACATTTATCAGAAGAACGGTTGGAACTATGCGAAACATATCTTTGATGTACGTCTCAGTCTGACCCCCAATGCCGAAACCGGTACGCTCGATGTCACAGCCCGTACGATAGACAATGCCCCTGTTTACTATACACTGGATGGCAGTGAACCAACCGGTGCTTCGCAGCAATATACGGAAGTGTTGAAGATTGACAAACCCTGTACGCTCCGTACGGTAGCCATCCGTCCTTCCGGAAAATCAAAGGTGACAACCGATGAAATCAGCTTCAGCAAATCGTCGATGAAGCCGATTACCATGTTGCAGCCCATCAACAAGCAGTACGAATTTACCGGCGCTACGGTATTGGTGGACGGCATGACGGGCAACATGAACTATAAGACCGGTCGTTGGATTGCTTTTTACCGGAATGACATGGAAGCCGTTATCGACTTGAAGAAACCGACGGATATCTCTTCGATGACGTTGCATACTTGCGTGGAGAAGGGTGACTGGATATTCGATGCCCGTGGCATTACGGTGTCGGTTTCGGATGATAACCAGACGTTCAAGGAAGTGGCTTCCGAGTCCTATCCGGCGATGAAGGCCGACGATCCCAATCAGATTTACACCCACAAGCTGGAGTTCAATCCTGTAAAGACGCGCTACGTCAAGGTGAAAGCTCTTTCCGAGCGTGAAATCCCGTCCTGGCATGGTGGCAAGGGAAATCCGGGCTTCCTGTTTGTCGATGAAATTATTCTGGAATAAGATTTTGGAATAGTGCAAAAAAGTAAAAGAGGCAGAATTTTCGGGTTTCTGCCTCTTTTACTTTTTATTTGAAGAAGCCGATTTACAGACTCTCCAACAGACGCTTCAATACAACCGTTGCCGAAATTTCGCGATTGGCAGCTTCGGGGATAACGATGCTTTGCGGACTTTCGATGACGTCATCGGTCACAATCATGTTACGGCGGACGGGCAGGCAGTGCATGAAGTAGGCATTGTTGGTAACAGCCATCTGACGATCGCTCACTGTCCATGCGCGGTCCTTGCTCAAAATCTGTCCGTAATTGTCACCGGTATAGGCTGCCCAGTTCTTGGCATAAACGAAGTCGGCACCTTCAAAAGCTTTCATTTGGTCGTATTCCACGCGGGCATTACCTACGAATTTCGGATCGAGTTCGTAGCCTTCGGGGTGTGTGATGACAAATTCATAATCCGTAGCATTCATCCATTCGGCAAACGAATTGGGGACAGCCTGCGGTAGCGGGCGCGGATGGGGAGCCCAGGTCATGACAACTTTCGGGCGATCCTTCTTTTTATATTCTTCGATGGTGATGAGGTCGGCAAAGCTTTGTAGCGGGTGACGGGTGGCAGCTTCCATGGAGAATACGGGGCGGCCTGAGTATTGGATGAATTGGTTCAATATCACTTCGTTGTAGTCGTAGTCTCTGCTTTCGAAACGGGCAAAGGAACGTACACCGATAATGTCACAATAACAGCCCATTACGGGAATTGCCTCCAGCAGATGTTCAGGCTTGTCGCCATCCATAATGACACCGCGTTCCGTTTCCAGTTTCCAGGCACCTTGGTTGATGTCCAGTACAATGACATTCATGCCTAGGTTGAGGGCTGCTTTTTGGGTACTCAAGCGGGTGCGCAGGCTGGAATTGAAGAAAATCATCATCAATGTCTTGTTACGTCCCAGTTCTACGTATTTAAACCGGTCTTTTTTGATTTCAAACGCTTCGTCAAGTGCAGTTTTCAGGTTGCCGATATCCTGCACACAGGTAAAATTCTTCATAACGACTTACTTTTTTAATATATAATTGTTAGCAAAGATAGCGAAAGGTGAGAGGAGAACAAAATATTGAAACTCGTTTCAGATATTTTTTCTCCCGAACCGCATCCTTTCTTATGAAAAGATAGTGAAATGTATCGGGTTTTGAATGAAGATGTCTGTTTTTTAGTATCTTTGTCGGATGTTACCGAGTAGTTACGGGTAGTTAAAAAGAAGGAAGCCTTGTTTATGCATAGTCATAGTAGCCATATGGATGAACGTTTGCTTAAACGTCTTTTTGAAGCATATTCCAATGATTTGCTTTACTATGCACAGTATCTTGTTCACTCCAAAGAAGAAGCGGAAGAGATTGTGAGTGATGTTTTCTTTGAAGTATGGCAACATCGTGACAAGTTCTCAGAAGTGAAAAACGAGAAGGCGTGGTTGCTGAAGGTGACTCACAACAAGGTGGTGTCTTGGTTGCGTAAGAATGCTAACGGGCAGGCTCTTGTGCCGTGGGAGGAGGTAGGCAGCCATGGCACGTTTGTTGATTTGCAGACACCCGATTCGCAAATTATCAGTCGGGAGGAAATATTCCGTATCCATCACGTCATAAACCAGCTTCCTCCCCGTTGCAGGCAGGTCTTTTTGCTGGCCAAAATCGAAAAGCTTCCTTATAAAGAGATTGCCGATGTGCTGGGCATCTCTGTGAAAACAATCAATATTCATGTGGCCAAAGCACTGGAAACGATTTCCTCGGTCTTGAAGTAGGGCCGGCTCCAATGTGGGTAGTTACGGCTCCCAAGTAGGTGTTTGGCGGGCGAATGTAGGTGTTTAGGCTGGGAAAAGCGGTCGTTTGTCCAGCTTAAATCATTGTTTTGTCCAGCTTAAAACGATGCTTTACCCAGCTTGGACAAATGCTTTAAGCAGGTCAAATATTTCTTTTGGTGAAGCGAAAGTTTCACAATCATTATATTATGGGATTTTCATTTCTGGTTTCATCCTTTCACAATGATTTATCTTGCTGATATTGAGCCTGTAATGGTGAAAGATGATCCTTCACGGCGAAAGATAGTCAGGTGTTTTCACTTTTTGTAGAACCGGCCTTGCATGGAGCCGGAAAACTTTTTTTTGAAAAAAATGCAAGACGTATAGGAGATTTTTCTGGAAACTGCGTCTTGTTTTATATACTTCAAAGATGAAAGACGAAAAAAAAGAATATAATAATAGGTATGAAAAGTTAGCGTCCTTGCTGGAAGACCCACAGGACCTGACCAAAATGAATGGAGCTTTTTCGGATGATGAGGCTCGCAAACTTTTGTTTATTTGGAATGAATGTCTGCCTGCCGAGGCTGACGCATCAAAAGTTTGGGAGAAAACGCTTCAGCGGATTAGGCAGGCTCAGGAACAGGAAGCGGCAAACCGTAGAAGGCGTTTTGTCCTTGCTTGGAGATGGGTGGCGGCGGCTTCGGTAGTTCTTTGTATCGGTTTGGCTTCGCTTTGGTTCCTGGATACGGAAGTCACGGTGGACGAACGAAGCCGGATGGAGCAAATGCTGTTGGCGCAGGTTGATACGGGCGAAGTGAAGGAAGTGACCCTTGTGGTTTCCGACCATAAGAAAGTGGAGCTGGCCAACAATGCCAAGGTCGCTTATAACGCATCCGGTCAGGTCAGTGTCAACTCGGTGAAGTTGAAAGAACCGTCCGTGCGGGAAGAAGATAACTCAACACAAGCCTCTTCCGAAGAGGCTGTGGAATATAACCAGCTGATTGTGCCCAAGGGCCGTCGTTCTATGATTGTATTGGCTGATAACAGCAAGATGTGGATTAACTCCGGCAGTAAGGTGATTTATCCGCGCTCTTTTAAGGGCGACAAGCGTGAAATCTATGTGGAAGGAGAAGTCTATTTGAAGGTGAGCCGCGATGAAGCGAAACCATTTGTGGTGAATACGTCAGCTTTTGATGTAGAAGTGTTGGGGACATCTTTCAATGTATCTGCCTATAAGGGGGATGCCCATGCTTCGGTTGTATTGGTAGAAGGAGCTGTTGATGTGAAGGATGCGGCAGACAGACATCTTCGGATGCAGCCCAATGAGCGGGTATGCTTGGATGAGAAGGAAGGGTTGAGGAAAGAGACGGTGAACGCGCTCGATTATATTCATTGGGTGGACGGCATTTGGGTCTTGAACGGAAAACCTTTGAAAGAAGTACTTGATTACTTGAGTACATATTATGGAGAAGTTGTAGTTTGTGATCCTTCCATAGCAAATGAATTGTTTTATGGAAAATTATTTTTGAATGATGAACTGGAGAAGGTGATAGAGTCAATTTTGCAGACGTTTCCTGCGGACTTGAAAATACCAGAGGAGGCTATTTATGTTTCTGCAGATTGATAGTAAGTGTATAAATGATATTGTTAATCTTAAAGGATATGGCTATGAAGTAAAAAAAGTGTCTTGTATGAAAAAAAAGGTCGGTCAATACTCGCAATATTGCCCGACCAAAGATGATTTTAATTATTCCATTTTTTAGTAACCAAAATCAGTACGAAAGTATGAAAAAGAAAACGACTTCTGGTCGGATGAAGGGATTTTTTACATCTCTTTATCTATTAATTAGTGTTTTTTTATTGACAGGGGGTGCTTGGGCTCCTCTGCATGCTGCAGATACTCGTGGGAGTAGCAAGCAGGCTGTGACGACTACTCAAACGCTGAAGGAATTGTTCAGCTATATTGAGAAGAACAGCAATCTGGTCATTCTTTATTCGAAGGGCCTTTTGTCCGAGCTGGATAAAAAGGTTTCCATCAATATGAATGGTAAGAAGGCTGAAGAAATCTTGAAGGAGTTGGCTGATGCTGCCAATCTGGAGATCAAGATCAGTGACCGGCAAGTGACGGTAATGAAAAAAGCTCCGATTGTACAGCAAAGTAACAACATCAAGGTGACCGGACAGGTGTTCGATGATCTGGGCGAAACGGTTCCCGGTGCCAATGTGACGGTGAAAGGAAACACTTCCATCGGTACGGTGACCGACTTGGACGGTAACTTTACATTGGAAGTCCCCAAAGGAACTACTTTGGTGGTGTCTTTTATCGGATATGCCAATTATGAGTATGTAGCACAAGGCACCGACAAGGTGACCATTAAACTGTCGCCCGATTCAGAAGCATTGGATGAAGTGGTTGTGGTAGGTTATGGTATGCAGCGCAAGAGCTCTATTACCGGTTCCATTTCTTCCATCAAGGCAGAAAAACTGAAAGATGTCACTACGCCGAGTGTAGCCAATATGTTGCAGGGTAAGGTGGCCGGTGCAGTGGTTGCCCCCACTTCCGGTCGTCCGGGCGAGGGTGTGAGCATCCGTGTGCGTGGTATCGGTTCAATTCGCGGTAATGTGGAGCCCTTGTGGGTAATCGACGGTGTGGTAGGTGCTTCTTCTGCCGACCTGAACCCGAATGATATCGAAACCATTTCTATTTTGAAAGACGGTTCCGCTACGGCATTGTATGGTTCTCGTGGTGCGAACGGCGTTATTCAGGTAACTACCAAGCGTGCTACTACGGGTACGTCTCAGATTGATTTATCTGCCAAGTTTGGTGTGTCGCAGTTGCAGAAAGGTAACTTGGAGATGATGTCGGGTGCTGAATATTATGACTATGTACGTACGGCTTATGAGAACGCCGGAACGTTGGATTCTCAAGGCTGGCTGCAACCCTATTTGCGCGACCGTAACTTCGACTGGTGGGACTTGGCTACTCAGAATGCCTTGACTCAGAACTATAACATCGGTTACCGTTATGGCAATGAAAAAATCAAGTCGTATGTATCCGGTGACTACTATACGGAAGAAGGTACCATCAAGGGATTTGATTACGACCGTTTCACGTTCCGTTCGAATACGGATTATATTGTGAATGACCGCTTGACCTTGAAGGCAAAAGTGGCTGCAAGTTATAAAGAGACATTCAACCAGGAATATTCATTGGCGCATACCAGCTACACTCCGTGGGATACTCCTTGGGATTCTCAAGGCAATCTGAAGGACGGAAGTCAGGGCGTACCGACTGCAGATGCTGCTCCCACAGCCAACCCGGATGATTATTGGTATTCCGACGGTGGTTCAAACTTCTTGTATGACCGTGATTTGAGCTGGTCTAAGAGTCGTAATAACGGTATAGATTTGGGCGTCGGCTTTGATTTCAAGATTATCGAAGGATTGACTTTTGAGTCGAACAACCGTATTGGTTTCAATAATAGTTATTCCAGCTCTTATGTAGATCCCAACAGCCGTTCCGGTGCAGGTACCGACGGTTCTTATTATGACGGTGAATCCAATACACGTTCTATCTATACCAGCCAGTTGCTGCGCTTCCTGAAAACGTTCGGTGAGAAGCACGAAATCAATGCCTATTTGGGTTATGACTACGATGAATACCGTTATTGGGATTTGAGCGCTACGGCTTATAAGATTTTCTCGGGAGCCGAGATTATCAATGCGGGTGCCGAGGATCCTACAGCCAGTGGTACTAAATCGGAATCGAAGAATGCGGCAATTTACTTGAATGTCAACTATTCGTTCGATAGCAAGTATCTCATTCAAGGTATGATTCGTCGCGACGGTTCTTCGAAGTTCGGTAGCGACAAGCGTTGGGCTACTTTCTGGTCGGTCGGTGCCGGCTGGAACATGCACAAGGAAGAGTTTATCAGCCAGTTCGAGTGGATCAATGAATTGAAGCCCCGTGTTTCTTACGGTATCAGCGGTAACCAGCCGGGCGGTGCTTACGAATGGGCTACCATCTTCGGTTACACTTCTCAGTATGCCAACGAAATCGCATTCTTGTCCAACTATCAGGGAAATCCCGATTTGTCTTGGGAAGAGACGGCCAACTTTGACGCCGGTATTGATATCCGCCTGTTCGATCGTGTAAACATTACATTCGACTATTACCTGAAGAAGGTGAAGAACCTGATTTATCTCCGTCACCTGCCCGCCGTTACCGGTTTCAACCGCCAGACGGCCAACAACGGTAAGATGGAGAACTCGGGTGTGGAACTGACCATTACGCCTGAAATCATCCGTACCAAGGATTGGTACTGGGACATCAGCTTCAACATGGGTTATAACCGTAACGAAGTGACTTACCTGCCGGATGGTGATGACCTGACGATGCAGGCAGTGGCTGTGGGCTATCCCTATATGAACTGGTATATGAAGGAATGGGCCGGTGTGGACACCATGACCGGAACTCCGTTGTGGTTCAAGGTTGACTCGGAAACGGGCGAAAAGACGGTGACGGGCAATTATAATGAGGCTACCAACGTATTGCTGGATGCTTCTCCGACACCGAAAGTGAACGGTGGTTTGAGCACCAATCTCAGTTGGAAAGGCTTGTCGCTGAATGCTAACTTTACGTTTAGTGCCGGTGCCAAGATTTACAACGGTATGCGTGCCGGTGCACTTGACCGTGATGCAGAACGTCCTTCACAACCGGCTATGAAGTTGGCTGACGGCTGGAGCCGTTGGGAGAAACCGGGCGACATTGCCACGCATCCCCAGTTGAGAGCCGGTGGTAATAACGGAGCGTCCAACACTTCTACCCGCTATCTGGAGAATGGTGACTATTTCAAACTGAAGTCGTTGACGCTTTCCTACAGCTTCCCCAAGAAGTGGCTGGAACCGTTGAAGATTAAAGGTGCTAACCTGAGTGTAGGTGGAGAAAACCTGTTTACCATTACCAAGTTCTCCGGTCAGGATCCAGAAATTCTGCTTTCTTCTTCCTACAACGGAAGTGCCAGTGGTTTTGGCTATCCTACCGTTAGACGTTTCACCGTAGGATTGAATGTTAACTTCTAAGTAATGATAACCAATAAGATAGAAACTATGAAACTGAAATATACATTAGGTGCCTTGGCTGCTGTATTCTCATTGGCAAGTTGCAGCTTGGACGTAAATATGTACGATGGTGTAACGGGTGAGGACGTTACGGTTCGTAACATTGTGGAATTGTCGCAAGGCAGTTACAGCATGTTGAAATATGATGGTGGTTTGATTGATTACGGCTATTATTTTTGGACTTACGGAGGCGATGACCTCTCTTGGGGCGGTACGTCCACTGACACCAAGTTTGATATCTATGATTATAGCCGCAATATCACTAGTTCTGTTACAGAGTATGCTTGGGAATTGGGTTACCGTACCATCGGTAACTGTAATAAGGTGATTGAAATGGGAGCCGAGTTGGGTGAAAATCTGACTGCTGAGGAAAAGGTGATTGTCGGTGAGAACTATTATCTTCGTGCCTTGTGCTATTTCCTGTTGGTCAACGAGTTTGCGCAACCTTATTCCAACAATCCGACCCAGAACCCGGGTTTACCCCTGAAGCTGAACAGCGATCCTGATGATCTGCCCCAAAGCCGTTCTACAGTCGCCGAAATCTATGATCAGGTGGTGAAGGATTTGCAGGATGCCATTACTTACATGACATTGCCGGCTGGTCTGTCTCCTAAAAACAGTTGTTATGCCACGAAGGAGGCTGCTGAAGCTTTGCTGGCCAGGGTATATCTCTATATGGAAAATTGGGAAGGTGCATGGGAAATGGCAAACAATGTCATTACTTCCGGCCGTTTTGAATTATTGCGTGGTGAAGAATATGCCATTTATTCCCAGCATGTTCCTGAAGAGAATTCTGAAACCATTTTTGCTGTACGCCGTACCAAATTGAAAGATGATGGAGGCTATGGTAAGATGGGAGGTTTGTATATTCGTGTTGACAATAGTGGTTGGGAAGAAATGTACGCATCGGCTCCTTATTTGGAATTGCTGGAACTCTATTTGGATGACAAGGGTTATCCTCAAGATTTGCGTAGTAATTTCATTACCAAGCGATATGTAGAAGATGGTACTAATACCGATATTTATCCGATTACCGGTAACCCTGAACGTAATTATCAGGATTGGACATTTGCTTATACAGCGAAACAAAACAATACAGCAAATTACGAATATCGTCAGATTTCTGTTGAAAAACAGGCTGATGGAACATATGCTATGAGTGCAGAAGATGCTGCATCGTTCCGAAGTGCTACCATTCAGTCTGAACCTTATAACTTGGGTACCCGCTATTATGTGGTGGCATCGGACGGAACGAAGTATGTAGGACGTATTGAACCGCGAGTATATGATGCAAGAACACTTCGTCAGAAAGAGTCTATTTTCTTGGTATATGCCATTAACAAGTGTTCTTATCAGGAGCAATATTACCATCTGTGGTCTCCGATCATTTCCCGTTTGGCAGAAATGTACCTGATTCGTGCCGAGGCCAATCTGGAAAAGGGAGGTGATACGCAGGCTACGTTGGACGACGTGAATGTACTTCGTGAAAGAGCCGGTATCCCCGAGTGGACACTGGATAATATCAAGACTGCCGAATATGGCCAGCCGAAGGATATCCACAAGATTATTGAAGAAGAGCGTATGCTGGAGTTTGCTTGGGAAGGTCAACGTCGTTTCGACGTGTTCCGCTGGCGCCAGACGCTGGATCGCAAGTATCCGGGTGGTCATACATTGAGACAGGGTGACCGCTATCTGGAGATCCCTTACAATTCTCCTTCGGTATGCGAGTATATCCCGCAAGCGCAGTATGATGCTTATCCTTATGATTTGGGACAGAACCCCTGATTTTTGAAGGATTGTCATGGATATCTACCCGCTTCTCTCATGGGGGAAGGAGCGGGTAGATACAAAGAAGTCATTGTAACATCATTAAAATAACAGAATTTATAAAATGAAAAAAATATCATATTTATTATTACTCCTTTTGGCGTTTGTGTATGCCGGATGTGCTGATACGGAGCAGCCTTATGTAGGCTATGTGATTATAGAACGTGCAGTGGTGGAGGCAGAAGCTAATTCGGTAGCTACCATTACAGCGGATACGGATATTGACTCGCCCATTGAAATCAAATCGATTGATTTTGGAGAAGGAGAAGCTGAATGGTGTACTATTACAACCAAAGGCAAGGAAATTACTGTGACCACTACGCAGGCTAATTCGGGTTCGAATTATCGTACGGCCACGGTCAATGTGAAATGCGGTTATTGGCTGAAGTCATTCCAGGTACTGCAGAAATATGCCGGACAGGAATACCTGCAATACGACTGGACACGTTGGACGGCTACCGGCAACAGTGTAGAAAGCAGTGATGGAGGTGGTTATCCGAGCTTGTTCAGCGATGATCGTTCCACATTCTGGCACAGCCAGTATAGCGGTGATGTTCCTTCTTTGCCTTATTGGATTGTAGTGGATATGCAAGAAGAATTGGAGATTGCCAAGTTTGATATCGGCAGGAGATATTACGCAGGCAATGGTAATAATTACGGTTCAGTAAAGACTTTGAAGCTGTATGCCAGTACGGATAATGAAAACTTCACGGAAGTCGGTGGCTTTACGTTTGAAATTCCCTGGACGGCTCCGGATGGAACAGTTGTAGAGAGCTTTACCAGTCCGCTGATTCCGGCTTATGAAGAAATCATTCTGGCAGAACCTGTGAAGGCACGTTACATGAAGATGGAAATCTTGGAAACTAATACAAGCAACAATGCGTGTCAGATCTCTTATTTCAAAGCTTACGAAAAAATCTAAAGCCATAAATTCTTCTACCTATTAAAATCTAAGTATCTTTGCAGAGGATGTCCGATACATTTTTTCAGACATCCTCTTTTTATAAAACTGGAATGCCTGGAAGACCATGAAAAAAACGATAGGAGCAGGAATGCTTTCATTATTTTTTAGCTGTTTGATGTCATTTCCCGTTTATGCTCAGGGCATGAAAGTTTATGATGTGGCCGACTATGGTTTGGAGGCGAACCGTTCGAAGGATGCCTCCGCCGTTTTACAGAAAATGTTGGAGAGGATTAGGACCGAGTGTGGAAACGGTGAGAATGTTGTGATACGTTTCCATGAAGGCGTTTATAATTTCTATGAAAAGGGAGCGGCAGTACGGGAATATTATATATCCAATCATGATCAGGACAATCCGAAACGGGTAGGGATTGCTTTGGAGGGTATGAAGGGGCTGACATTAGACGGAGGTGGTGCAGCTTTTGTCTTCCATGGCAGAATGTTGCCGATATCCCTGCTGCATTCCGAAAATTGTGTCTTGAAGGATTTCAGTATTGATTTTGTCAATCCGCATATTGCCCAGGTGGAGATTGTGAAGAACGACCCGCAAGGAGGAATAACCTTCCGCCCGGCTTCCTGGGTGAAATATCGTATTACCAAAGACAGTGTATTCGAAGCATACGGTGACGGTTGGACGGTGCGTCATAGCTGGGGCATTCCTTTTGAAAAGGATACCAAACGGATTGTCTATAATGCAGGTGATCGTGGATGCAATACTAGAGGAGCTTTTCTGGTGGAGAAAGGACTGATACAGGCTCCGCATTGGAAAGACGAGAAACTGACGCCGGGTACCATATTTGTCATGCGTGGTTGGGGACGTCCCACTCCAGGTATTTTCCTCTCACAGAATACCGATACGCGTCTGGAAAATATTCAGGTGCACTATGCTGAGGGTATGGGACTTTTGGCACAGCTCTGTGAAAATATTACCCTTGAAAAGTTTAATGTATGTCTGAAAGGAGATAATGATCCCCGTTACTTTACCACACAGGCAGATGCTACCCATTTTTCGGGCTGCAAAGGAAAAATTATTTCACGTAATGGCTTGTATGAGGGGATGATGGACGATGCCATCAATGTACATGGTACTTACCTGAAAGTGATCGGTCGCCTGGATGACCGTACATTGGTAGGGCGTTATATGCATGACCAGTCCTGGGGCTTTGAATGGGGACGTGTAGGTGACGAAGTGCAGTTCATACGTTCGAGCACGATGGAACTGACAGGTTCGGTGAATCATATTGCTTCCATCCGTGCGTATGATAAAGAAGATGTCGAGGGAGCTCGCGAGTTTCTCATCACTTTTGTGGAGCCTGTTCATGCGGACATTGACGAAAAAGGTGGCTTCGGCATTGAAAACCTGACCTGGTCTCCTGAAGTTGTATTCTCCGATAATCTGGTTCGTAATAACCGAGCCCGTGGTGCCTTGTTCAGTACGCCGCGTCCGACGGTTGTAGAGAATAATACGTTTGACCATACATCCGGAACGGCCATTTTGCTTTGTGGTGATTGCAACGGATGGTTCGAAACGGGAGCTTGTCGTGACGTACAGATACGGAACAACCGTTTTATTAATGCTTTGACCAGTATGTACCAGTTTACCAATGCGGTGATTTCCATCTATCCGGAAATTCCTGAGCTGGAGAAACAGCAGTCCTACTTTCACGGAGGGAAAGAGGGTGGTATTGTGATAGAAAACAATGTGTTCGATACGTTTGACGCTCCCGTTTTGTATGCCAAGTCGGTGGATGGTCTTGTTTTTCGGAACAATACGATACGAACGAATACAGAATATCCACCTTTCCATTTCAACAGAAACCGTTTCTGGCTGGAAAGGGTTACTCGTATTGCTATCACGGAATGAGATGCGAATTACTTCTAACTAACTTAAATTATAAACTCGTAAAGCATGAAGAACTTTTTTTTCAATCTTGAGCACTGGAAGGCGATGCCTTTGGTTGTGGCCTTACTTATGGTATCTCCCCAGCAGAGGGCTCAAGCAGCATGTAATGAAAAAGACGGTCTTGAGGTTATGCAGCAGACCACAGGGATTGTGGAGGTAACCCAAATCAATCCGACTACTGTGGAGGTCCTTTTCACGGACAATCAACGCATGACACTCGATTTTTATGGAGAAAACATTTTCCGAATGTTTCAAGACAATGCCGGAGGTATCCTTCGTGATCCTCAGGCTGAACCGGAAGCCAAAATTCTGGTGAACCAACCGCGTAAGGCAGTAACAAAATTGACCTTGCAGGATGAAGCCGGGTTATTGTCTGTGGCTACGGGGAAAATCAAAGTCGTGTTTGACAAGAATACGGCATTGATGAAAGTATTCAATCAGGAGAACGGAAAGGCCGTAATGGAGGAAGTGTCTCCGATTTCGTTCGACAAGGAAACGGTTACACTGAAGCTGAAAGAGCAGGCAGATGAGTATTTCTATGGCGGAGGTGTGCAGAACGGACGCTTTTCTCACAAGGGGCGTGCTATCGCCATTGAAAATCAGAACAGCTGGACGGACGGAGGCGTGGCATCGCCCAATCCTTTCTATTGGTCCACAAACGGTTATGCTATCATGTGGCATACGTTCAAGAAAGGTGTCTATGATTTTGGGCGTGAAGAGGCAGGCGTTGTCAAGCTGTCCCACCAAACGGATTATCTGGACCTCTTCGTGATGGTCAATGAAGGGGCTGTTCCTTTGCTGAACGATTTCTATCAACTGACAGGAAATCCCGTCCTGATACCGAAGTTCGGTTTCTATCAGGGACATCTGAACGCTTATAACCGCGACTATTGGAAGGAAGATGAGAACGGTATCCTGTTTGAAGACGGGAAGCGCTATAAAGAAAGCCAGAAAGACAATGGAGGAATCAAAGAGTCGTTGAACGGTGAAAAGAATAATTATCAGTTCTCGGCTCGGGCGGTAATCGACCGATATAAGAGCCATGATATGCCGCTGGGCTGGTTGCTCCCGAATGACGGTTACGGTGCTGGTTACGGACAGACCGGGACGCTGGACGGCAATATCCAGAACTTGAAGAGTCTGACGGACTATGCCCATGAGAATGGGGTGGAAATCGGCCTTTGGACTCAATCCGATCTGCATCCGAAGGAAGGTGTGGAGGCCTTGCTCCAACGTGATATTGTAAAGGAAGTGCGAGACGCAGGCGTGCGTGTGCTGAAGACGGATGTCGCTTGGGTGGGTGCCGGTTATTCATTCGGATTGAACGGTATTGCGGATGTGGCACAAATCATGCCGTACTATGGTAATAACGCCCGTCCTTTTATCATCAGTCTGGACGGTTGGGCCGGTACTCAACGTTATGCAGGTATCTGGTCGGGTGATCAGACGGGTGGTAACTGGGAGTACATCCGTTTCCACATTCCGACTTATATCGGTTCAGGTCTTTCGGGTAATCCCAATATCTCTTCGGACATGGACGGAATTTTCGGTGGCAAGAATTTAGCCGTAAATACCCGTGATTTCCAGTGGAAGACTTTTACGCCCATGCAACTGAACATGGACGGATGGGGTGCCAATGAAAAATATCCGCATGCTTTGGGTGAACCTGCTACTTCTATCAACCGCTGGTATCTGAAACTGAAGTCGGAAATTATGCCGTATGCATATAGCATTGCTCATGAATCAGTGGACGGTTTGCCTATGATCCGTGCCATGTTTCTTGAATATCCCAATGCCTATACGTTGGGTAAGGCTACCCAGTATCAATATTTGTATGGCCCTTACTTCCTTGTAGCACCGATTTATCAGGCTACAAAAGCTGATGAACAGGGAAACGACGTCCGCAATGGCATTTATTTGCCCGAGGGGGAATGGGTGGATTACTTTTCTGGTGATGTTTATCAGGGTGGTTGCATTATCAACAACTTTGCTTCGCCGCTTTGGAAGCTGCCCGTGTTTGTGAAGAGAGGAGCCATTATACCGATGGTGAATCCGAACAACAATGTACATGAAATAGATCAGCATCTGCGTATCTATGAGTTGTATCCTTATGGTTATTCTTCGTTTACGGAATATGACGACGACGGTGTGTCGGAAGAATATCGTTTGGGCAAATTCGCAACTACGTTGATAGAGTCTGAAGTGAACGAGAAAGGTGATCTCTTGGTAACGGTTCATCCTGCACAGGGCGATTTCGACGGTTTTGTCAAAGAGAAGGTGACTGAGTTCAGAATTAATGTGACTGAGAAACCAAAGAAAGTTGTGGCCAGTGCTGGCAAAGATAAAATCAAACTGACGGAAGTTACTTCGTTGGAAGCATTCCAGGCTGGGGAGAATGTCTATTTCTATCACCAGGCTCCCAACTTGAACCGGTTTGCGACGCCGGGTAGTGAATTCGCCAAGGAAGTAATCACAAAGAACCCGCAACTGTTGGTAAAACTGGCCGCTTCGGATATTACCGTTGCTCCTACAACCTTGAAGGTGAAGGGCTTTGTTTTTGCTCCTGCTGACAAATATCGTATTTCGACAGGTGCTTTGTCTGTTCCTCAGCCGAACATTTCCGAGGAGAATACAGAAGCCTATACGCTGAAACCTACATGGGATAAAGTGCCCAATGCTGATTTCTATGAGATTGAGTTTGACGGTATGCTTTATACAACTATCCAAGAAACGGAATTGTTGTTCGAGGGGTTGAAGGCAGAAACTGCTTATTCCTTTAAGGTGCGTGCTGTGAATAAAGATGGTGTGTCTGATTGGGCTGAATGTAGTGCCGTGACGAAGCAGAATCCTTTGGAATTTGCGATTACTGGTATTATGGGTGAAACCTCTGTACCCAACCAGGGTGGCTCTATCAGGAAGCTGTTTGATTTTGAAGAAGGTGAGTTGTGGCATACGCAATATGGAGCGAAAGCTGTACCGTTTGATTTGGTTATCGATTTGAAATCCATCAATCAGATTGAAAAACTTCACTATTTGCCTCGTGACAATGCGGGTAACGGAACCCTGCTGAAGGGAACAATCTACTACAGTATGGATAAGGAGAAGTGGACGGAAGCAGGAACCTTCGACTGGAAACGCGATAACGAGACGAAGATCTTTGCCTTCGATCAGAAGCCGACCGTACGTTATATCAAGATGAGTGTAACCGAAGCAGTAGGTGACTATGGTTCAGGGCGCGAGATTTATGTGTTCAAGGTGCCGGGTACGGAAAGCTACCTGCCGGGCGACATCAACAACGACAAGAAGATTGATGAAAATGACCTGACCTCGTACACCAACTATACAGGTTTGCGAAGAGGTGACTCCGACTTTGAGGGTTACATTAGCCGTGGTGACTTGAACGGTAATGATTTGATTGACGCTTACGATATTTCTGCGGTAGCTACCTGCCTGGAGGGTGGTGCTCACAGCAGGAATGTGGAGAAGGTAGAAGGCAATATCAGTTTGACAACTGCCAAACGTTCTTACGCCAAGGATGAGATTGTCGAGGTGCAGGTGAAAGGTGTCGGCCTGAAAGCTGTCAATGCTTTGAGCTTTGCCTTGCCTTACAATCCTGCCGATTATGAATTTGTGGGTGTAGAAGTTGGAGCTGTCAAAGAAATGTATAACATGACTAACGACCGTCTGCATACCAGTGGTGAGAAAGCCCTTTATCCGACCTTCGTCAACTTGGGTGACCGAGGCACGTTGGAAGGAGATTGCGACCTGTTTGTCATCAAGCTGAAAGCGAATCGTAATGTCAGGTTTGATTTGCAGGCAAAAGACGGCTTTTTGGTTAACAAGCGAATGGAAGTCAGAAAGTTCTGAAAAAGAGAGGCCTCTTCTTGTTTCATCGGCAAGGAATGCCTACCTTTGCAAAAATATAAAAAGGAAGAAGGTGGCGTCTGAAAAACGACTCCCCTTCCCTTCAATAAATTAAATCAACTTTATTCTTTAACTTTTAAATTAAAACCATTTATGAAAAAAATTGGAACATTTGTGTTGGCCATGTGCCTGGTAGTGTTGGGTGCATGCTCTACACAGACATCCTCTACCGTTCAGACGAACGATAAGGGAACCCAGTGGGAATGGAAGAACGGTACCATTGTAGTAAAGACTCCCGAACGTCCTGCCGGACAGCAGAGTGTCTTGGGGTTGACTACTCCGAAGATGGAAGTGGTACGTGTAGGATTTGTAGGTTTGGGTATGCGCGGTCCGGGTGCCGTAGCCCGTTTCACTTATATCCCCGGTACTCAGATTGTAGCCCTTTGCGACTATGAACAAAAACGTGCCGAGGCTTGTCAGCAGATACTGAAGAAAGCTTCTCTGCCGAAGGCTGCCATCTATTCAGGTGCCAATGGTTACGAGGAACTCTGCAAACGCGATGATATTGACTTGGTTTATATTGCTGCCGACTGGCTGCATCACTTCCCCATCGCCAAGTGTGCATTGGAAAATGGTAAGAACGTGGCTATCGAAGTGCCTTCGGCCATGAACTTGAAAGAATGCTGGGAGCTGATCAACCTGAGTGAAAAAACTCGTAAGCACTGTATGATTTTGGAGAACTGCTGCTACGACTGGTTCGAAATGAATACCTTGAACATGGCTCAGAACGGTGTGTTCGGTGAAGTAATCCGTGCACAGGGTGCTTATATCCATAACTTGAGCGAGTTCTGGGATTACTATTGGAAGAACGGCGAAGGCGACAAGCTGGGCTGGCGTCTGGACTACAACATGCGTCATCGTGGTGACGTATATGCCACTCACGGTCTTGGCCCTGTTGCACAGGCGCTTGACATCCACCGTGGTGACCGTATGACTACGCTCGTGGCTATGGATACCAAGTCGGTTATCGGTAAGGCATTGGTTGAGGAAAGAACTGACTCTACTTGCAATAATTTCCGTAACGGTGACCATACTACGACATTGATTCGCACTGCCAACGGTAAGGTGATTGAAATCCAGCATAATGTAATGACTCCGCAACCTTACAACCGTCTGTATCAGTTGACGGGTACCAAAGGTTTTGCCAATAAGTATCCGGTAGAAGGTTATGCTCTTGATGCTGCTCAGTTGAGCGCTTCGGGTGTACAACCTAAAGTTGACGACCTGAGCTCACACGGTTTCATGTCCGATGCCGATATGAAGGCTTTGGTAGAGAAATATCAGCACCCCATCCTGAAGAAGTATGGCGAAATGGCCAAGGAAGTAGGTGGTCACGGTGGTATGGACTTCATCATGGATAGCCGTCTGGTTTATTGCTTGCAGAATGGTCTGCCTCTGGATATGGACGTATATGACCTGGCCGAGTGGTGCTGTCTGGCCGAGTTGGGTGAACTGTCTATGGACAATGGTTGCGCAGCTGTTGAATTCCCCGACTTCACTCGCGGCGAATGGAATGTAGTGAAAGGTTACAAGCACGCTTATGCAAGCCCTGAAGAAGAGAAGGTTAGCATGGAGAAGGCTAAAGCTTTCACTGCCAAGTTGAAAGAACAAGGTGCAAAAGAATGGGCGGCAGAAGGTAAATAAAACACTGTTTTCCGAAGAGGAAAGCAATGGAATCTTTATCCCATTCCATCTTTTTATAGTATAAAGCCGGCTTAGTCCGGCTTTTTTACTATCTTTGCCTGTGCTGACCAAATTGAAATCTGAGATGAAGAAAACACTTTTATGGTTCTGTCTTTTGGCGTGGTGTACTGCTGTGCAGGCGCAACAGGACCCTTTGATTGATCCGGAAGAAGGGCGGACACTGCTCGAACGTTTTACCAAAGGTGGGAAATCCATTTCGTCCAGCAGTATGAACCTGCAATTCTATACCTCGGCAGCTGCCAATTTTATAGATGGCGAGCTGGATGAGGCGGCTTTTAAAATTAATGGAGTACGTCTGGAGTTGCTGGGAGATTTTGGCAAGAACTTCTCTTACCACTTCCGGCAATCGTTCAATAAGTATAGTAATCCCCGTGCGGTGGATAACCTGTCCTCGTCTGTAGAGTGTGCTTACGTTGACTGGCGAATGAAACCACATTTTACGTTGACGGTAGGCAAGCAAGCCATTCAGCTTAGTGGCTATGAATATTGGGTGAATGCCATCCGGGTGCGCGAATTCAGCGACTTTAATAATTATATTGATTGTTATCAGGCAGGGGTGAACGGTGCCATTATCTTTTCGCCGACGCAAAGGCTGAACGTGCAAGTCCTGAATAATTCGGCGGCCAAGGGATCGGACTCCTTCATTTATGGTCTTCCTGAGGGGGTAACCAAAGTAAAGGTCCCTGTACTTTCTACGCTCAACTGGGATGGATATTTCTTTGATAAAGGCTTGAACCTGCGTTATTCCGCTTCATGGGGACAGTTGGCGGGAAAGCGTGACCTCCTTTACTTGACGGCAGGTAATGTATGGGAGAAAGGTCCTATCGTGGCATATGCGGACTTTATGTATTCACGCGAGGGGATTGATACGAAGGGATTGATCAGTGAATTGTCGGCAGCTTTGCCCGATGGCGGGGTAACAGCGCAGCATGTGAACTACTTTACGACAATCCTCAATTTCGATTATCGTGTACACGAGCATTGGAATCTATATGCGAAGGGAGCTTATGAGCTGGGCGGCGTATATAAGAAAAATGGCCCTTACGAGAAGGGCCTTTACCGTCGCACGTGGAATGCACAATTGTGTGCGGAGTATTTCCCGATGGACAATAGCGAACTGCGTATCTATCTGCATCTGCTTTATAAAGCTCATGGGCTGACATCCCGTGCTCGTGCACTGGAGGCTGATGATTATACATCGCAGCGCATTTCGTTGGGCTTGGTCTATACCATTCCTGTATTTTAAGGCTTTCTGATTTGTCCGTCGCCTTCGATGATCCATTTATAGGTGGTGATTTCTTCCAGAGCCATCGGACCGCGGGCGTGTAATTTCTGTGTACTGATACCTATTTCAGCGCCTAATCCGAATTGTGCTCCGTCGGTGAATGAAGTTGGCGCATTGACATAGACGCAGGCGGCATCCACCTTACGACAGAACAAGGCCGCATTCGTTGGGTTTTCGGTCACAATACACTCGCTGTGCTTCGAACTATAGTATTGGATGTGCTTCAGGGCTTCTCCTATCGAACTGACGGTCTTGACGGACATCTTGTAATCCAAGAACTCGGTACCGAAGTCTTCGCTGGTGGCTTCCTTGAGCAGTTCTTGTGGATATTTCCCTTGCAGGGCGGCGTATGCAGGGATGTCGGCACAGATAATGACATGACTCTCGGCCAGCGGTGCGCAGAGTTGGGGCAGATTGGTGAGGCGTTCGGTATGGACAATCAGGCAATCCAAGGCATTGCATACGCTGACACGGCGTGTCTTGGCGTTGTTAACGATGGCTGTTCCTTTTTGCAAGTCGCCGTCCAGATCGAAATAGGTGTGGCAGATACCGGCACCTGTTTCGATGACAGGGATGGTAGCGTTTTGGCGGACGAACTGGATGAGGTTGCTACTGCCACGGGGTATTAGCAAATCCACATATTGGTTGGCATGGAGTAGTTCGGCGGTCGCTTCATGGGTGGCGGGCAGGAGTTCGGCCACATGTGGGTTGAGCTGGAAACGCTCCAATACTTGGTGAATGACTTGGAGGATGGCGCGGTTCGAACAGTCGGCATCGCTTCCACCCTTCAGAATGCAGGCGTTTCCGCTCTTCAGGCAGAGCGAGAAGACATCGAAGCTGACGTTGGGGCGAGCTTCATAGATGATGCCGATGACACCAAAAGGCACGCTGACTCTCCGTATGCGCAAACCGTTGGGAAGGGTGTTCTTCTTCAGGGTACGACCCAACGGAGAGGGTAGGGTAGCTACATTGCGGATGTCAGCGGCAATGCCTTGCAGGCGTTCTTTCGTGAGCTTCAGACGGTCGTATTTGGGATTGGTCGGATCCATACGCTCCAGGTCCTTGCGATTTTCGGACAGAATGAAGTCTGTCTGCTCGATGGCGGCATCGGCTACGGCCAGCAGGATGGTGTTGATATCTTTGTCGGTCAGTTCCAGTAGTTGGAGGCTGGCCTCTTGTACGGCTTCAAATGTATGGGACAAGTTCATGGTTGTAAGTTTTGTGGTTATTCGATATACAAGTAGTCATAGTGGACGACGGGCTTTTCGCCGTGCTTACCCATGGCTTCGCGGGCTTGGACCGAACTGCAATTGGCTTTTCCGACGCCTATGGTTCTACCTTCTGCATTGACAATGCGGACGATGTCGTCTTTCTCGAAGTCGCCTTTGACGGCTGTGATGCCTACTGGCAGAATGCTGGCGGCCTTGTCTGTGTTTACTATTTCTGTGGCACGCGGATTAATGTGCAGTTCTCCTTTAGCAAAGCCTTCGCTATGCGCAATCCACTTCTTAATGCTGGAGACGGGTTGTGCCGCCGGCACGAAACGGGTACAGAGTGTATCTTCCGGCTTTTCTACCAGATCTGTCAATATGTTGTCGCGTTTGCCGTTGGCGATGAAGACCGTGATGCCTTCATCGGCGACTTTACGGGCGATGCGGGTTTTGGTCAGCATTCCTCCGCGTCCAAAGCTCGACTTGGAGGCCTGAATGTAGGACGTCAGGTCGCGGTTCTGCCCGATTTCACGGATGACTTCTGAGTTGGGGGCGGATGGCGGCCCGTTGTAGATACCGTCAATGTTGCTAAGTATGATGAGGGCCTGTGCATCCATCATGGTAGCTATCAGTCCCGAGAGTTCGTCGTTGTCGGTAAACATCAGCTCTGTGACGGAGATAGTGTCGTTTTCGTTGACGATGGGGAGGACGTCGTTCTCCAGCATTACATTCATGCAGTTTTTCTGGTTGAGGTAATGGCGTCGTGTTCCAAAGCTCTCTTTCATGGTGAGTACTTGTCCCACGGTGATGCCATATTCGCGAAACAATTCGTAGTATCGGTTGATGAGTTTCACTTGCCCGATGGCGGAGAAAAGCTGGCGTTGGTCCACGCTATCCAGCTTCTTGGCAGGCATAAGTTCGCTCCGTCCGGAAGCTACGGCTCCCGAGGAGATAAGGATGATCTTGATGCCAGCCTTGTGTAGGGCGGCTACCTGGTCAACCAGTGCGGACATGCGGGTGATATCCAGTGTTCCGTCGGCACGTGTAAGTACATTGCTGCCAATCTTGACAGCTATTCGGTTGAATGTTTGTTTCATATTTGTGGTTGGGGCGTTTGCCACTTTTCTTAGTCATTTTTTTCTTTGTCGCGTTCGCGTATCACTTGCATGGCCGCTTCATAATCTTTTTCGTTCACCAGTACGGCCACATCTATCGCTGTTTCGGGTAGGGCTATGTTGACGACTATACCATCTTTGATAACAGACTTCACACCATTTGCTTCCAGTAATCCTTTTATCAACTCGGCTTCCCACAAGGATCCATTGAATACTTCAACGAGTTTGCTCTTATCTTCCGCTTTCATGACTTTTCGATTTAAACGGTTTTGCCCACAAAAATAACAAATTCCTTCTTTCATTGGTTTTAATGTTACGATTATTTGTTCAGAAGGCGACACTCGTGCTGATTATTTATCAGTGTCGTAGTGGAGGGAAGGGAATATCTTGGAAGAAAGCATTGTTTTCCCTCGTGAAAAACATTGCTTGTTATGGTGAAAAGCATTGTATGTTCTGATGGAAAAGTTTGTATGCTTTCTGAGAAAATACTGAATATTCTGCACCGAAACATTGCTTCGCTTGAAAGTGAAGGTTTGCAGGTATCAGGGGGACTGGCGGTAGAGGCGCGCTTTGGCCGCCTTTATTCGCTCAGGTCGAGGTGACTGACCTTGATGGTTTCGTTGAGGAAAGTTGAGGCTGACTCAGCGAATTTTTCTTCCGCCTCTGTGGTGTAGTAAGTGCATTGGCCGCCTCGCGTGCATCGGACATCCATTTCGGGGTGGCGATTAAGGTAGTCCAGGAGGCTATGAGCCACCAGCTCTCCTTGCGAAACGATGTGAACGCCTTCGGGCATGTATTGTTTTATTTTGGACAGAAGCAGGGGGTAGTGGGTACATCCCAGGATGACCGTGTCGATTTGATTGTCCTTAGTCAATAGTTCGTCGATGTATTTCTGTACGAAGTAGTCGGCGCCGGGTGCTTGGGCTTCGTTGTATTCGACTAGCGGTACCCACATGGGACAGGCTTGCCCCGTTACCTTAATATCAGGAAAAAGTTTACGTACTTCCATGATGTAGGATTCCGACTTGATGGTGCCGGATGTAGCCAAGATGCCGACGTGCCGACTTTGAGTGATGTTGCCAATGCATTCCACGGTGGGGCGGATGACACCCAATACGCGTCTATCAGGATCCAAGCGGGGCAGGTCGTTGATTTGTATGCTTCGCAGGGCTTTGGCAGAAGCCGTGTTGCAAGCCAATATGACCAAGTGGCAACCCAGCTCGAAAAGGCGGGTCACAGCCTGACGGGTAAATTCATATACAATTTCGAAGGAGCGTGTCCCATAAGGTGTTCGGGCATTGTCACCCAGATAGATGAAGTCGTTTTGCGGGAGTATTTCCTTGAACTTGCTCAGGATGGTCAGTCCTCCATAGCCGGAGTCGAATACGCCGATGGGGCCGGGTTGGGATGGGAGTATATATTTCATGCCTCGGTTTGAATAATCCACTTACAAACTTACTGATTTTATTCGAATATTGAGTCGGTTGGGGAAGGTAATTTTTTGTATGGACAAAAAAAATCCCGAAACGTGTGAAACATTTCGGGATTAGGATTAAATATAAAGAATAGTTATTTAATTCCCAATTGAGTTTTTACCTTGGCAGTCAAGTCAATGCTACTTGTACCGATGTAAGCTATCGGTGTACGAGCAATATCGAAAATGTAAACAACACCTTCTGCCTTACCTACAGCCTGAACAGCATCGTCCAGTTTCTTGTAGATAGGTACCATAGCTTCCTGCTGAGCTTTCTCCATGGCTTGGTAGGCTTCCTGCTGGAACTGTTGCTGGCGTTGTGCCATGTCCTGTACCTCTTTTGAACGTCTTTCCAGAATGTTTTTGGGCAGAGAATCCTGTTGTTGAAGCAGCTCCTGATACTTTCTGTTGAACTCTTCTTCCGAGCGTTGCATTTCTTCACGATATTGTTTTGACAATGCATCCAAGTCGGCTTGTGCTTTGGTAAATTCAGGCATCACGGTGATGATTTCCTGCGAATTCATGTGGCCGAATTTGGCTTGTGCCATCATTCCCAAGGGGAGGATGAACATAACTGCGATGAGTGCGATTTTTTTAAGCATAATGTTTATTTTTAAATTGATTGTTTCTACTATTTTTTTGAGATTCGTGCAAATGTATAGATTTTAATTGGAATATCCTAACCTTGCCAAGACTTCATTGCTGATATCGATTTCGGGAGACGCGAATATAATGCTTGAGGCAGAAGCACGGTCGGTTACAACGGTATATCCCTGTTGGGTAGCAATCTCTTTCACAGCATTGTAAATCTGGTCTTGGATGGGACGTATCAGGGCTTCACGCTTTTTGTAGAGTTCGCCTTCTGGTCCGAAATAGTTGCGGCGGAGTTCGGCCAAAGCTTTCTCCTTTTCTACTATTTCATTTTCTTTCTGAGTACGTTGTGTTTCATTCAGATTCTCAGCCGTTTTCTGGTAATTTTCGTACAGACTCTTGACTTCCTGTCCAGCCTTTTCTATTTCAGCCTGCCATTGTTTGCTGGCTTGTTCCAATTGTTGGTTGGCGCTTTCGTAGGCAGGGATACTCTCTAGGATATATTCCATGTCAATCAGCGCAAATTTCTGCGCGTAGGTTGTCGCACTGAAGATGGTCAGTAACAACAGGGTAAAAACACTCTTCTTCATAACTTTTCGGTTTTGGTGAACTAATGTTAGAACTCTTGTCCCAAAATGAAGTGGAACTGGCTTCCGCCATATGCGCTTGATCCGCGTACTTTGTCGAAACCGTATGCCCAGTCGATACCCATCATACCTACCATCGGGAGGAAGATACGGACGCCGACACCAGCTGAACGTTTCAGTTCGAAGGGGTTAAAGTCGCTTACTTCCTGCCAAGCGTTACCGGCCTCGACGAAAGTCAAGGCATAGATACTAGTGCTAGTTTCAAGCATCAGCGGGTAGCGGAGCTCAAGGCCAAGGCGTGTGTAGGCATAACCTTCATTGCCATAGGAAGCCAATGAACCGTTTTCATAACCACGTAGAGCAATAGTCTCGGTTGCGTAGTAAGAGTAACCGGTCATACCGTCGCCACCCACTTCGAAGGTACCAAACGGCGATTTTTTATATTTGTTGTAGTGCCCCAATAAACCGAATTCGACACGTCCCATGAGGACAGGCGTACGTTTTACATTATAGGGGTCCATCAACGGAATATATACTTTCGATCTGAATTTCCATTTGTGGTATTCTACCCACTTGTGCATCTTGTTGATATCGTCTTGCTTGTTTTGGTTATACTTGCTATAATCGACACCGTCGAAGGCCGAGTAAGGCGGAGTGAACTGAACGGAGAGTGAAAATTCTGAACCTTGGCGCGGGTAAATCGGGTTATCGGTGGAGCTGCGCGAAAGGGTCAGGTTGACACTCAGGTCGTTACACTTACCATTAGTAACTGGGAAATATTGCCATTCTTTCAGAATGTAGCGTTGGTATGAAAATTCGGCGGTGAACTGGAAATAGTTGTCAGGCCAGTTCAGACGCTTACCGAACATGACGGCCAGACCATACATCTGAACCGACTTGTCGGGGTCGTAGTAATTCTCATAGTTGGTATAGTTACCATAATTGTAGAGACCATAACCATACATGCCACTATAAAGGCTATTGTAATAGCTGTTGTAATAGGCATCGTTGTAGTAACGGCTACTGATATCAGTCTGGCGGGAATAGAAAGCCGAAACAGAGAAGGCATTCGGACGCTTGCCGCCGAACCATGGGTCGTAGAAGGATACACTATACGATTGGTAGTACCGGGCATTGGTCTGTCCACTGATGGTCAGCGTCTGGCCGTCTCCTTGGGGGAGAATACCTCGGTAGTTCTCACCTGGATGCAGAAGGTTGGCCAGTGAGAAGTTTGTAAATTTCAAACTCAGTTTACCGATAATACCAGTCTGTCCCCAACCAGCAGAGAATTCTACCTGGTCGTTAGCTTTTGAAACAAGCGGGAAACCTATGTCCACTGTCCCGTCTTCTGGCCTCGGCTTGATGTCGGGTTGAAGCTGTTCGGGGTCGAAGTGTCCCATCTGCTGAATTTCACGAAGTGAGCGCATCAGTTCTTCGCGGCTGAAGAGTTGGCCGGGACGTGTAAACAGTTCGCGGCGCACTACGTTTTCATAAACGCGGTCATTACCGCTAATAATAATTTTGTTAATCGTCGCTTGCCTTCCTTCGTAGATACGCATTTCGAGGTCAATAGAGTCGCCTACGATGTTCACTTCTACGGGATCAAGGCTATAGAACAGGTAACCGTTGTTATAATAGAGGTTTCCGATGGCATCGTCATCGGTAGAAATACGTTCTTCAAGTAACTTTTGATTGTAAACGTCACCTTTCTTCATGCGAAGCAGGTAGTTTAACTGTTCAGAAGGGTAAAGCGTATTTCCTACCCACGTCACGTTACGTAGATAGTATTTTTGGCCTTCTTCGATTTGCATATAAACGTTGACGGTCTTTTCGTCGTAAGGCGTTACGCTATCGACCACGATGATAGCATCGCGATAACCCAGTTCATTATATTTGTCAATGATGAGCTGTTTGTCAGCTTCGTAGTTTTCTTCTACGAACTTCTTTGTGCGGAATAAGTTGAGCAGCTTACCTTTTTCGTTGGTCTTTTTCATCACGCGTTTCAGTTTCTTTGTCGTGATGGCCTTATTACCTTCAATGGTAATCTGATGTACTTTTACTTTCTCCTTCTTGTCGATTTCGATATCGATAATCACTTGATTCTCCTTCTTTTTATCATCCTTTTGGTTGATGATAACTTCTGCGTTTTTAAAGCCTTTATCGTCGAAATAACGTTCTATCAGTGTCTTGGCGCGGTCTATCTGGTTAGGTGTTATCTGGTTACCTTTGATCATGCCGATTTTTGCTTCCAAGTCTTCGCGCTCGGATTTCTTGACACCGTGAAAGTTTATTTCTGATACACGCGGGCGCATTACCACGTGAATAGTAAGCCATACTTTTTCTCCTTCCAATTTGTCACAGGTGATGGAGACATCTGAGAACAGACCATGGCGCCAATAGCGTTTACAGGCTTGTGTGATTTCTTCGCCAGGGATAGAAATTATTTGTCCTATGGAAAGGCCGGACAAGTTGATGATGACATAATCTTCGTAATTGTCAGCTCCTTCTACCTTGATTTCTGCTATTTCATATTTCTTTGGGGTGCCATAGAGTACAACGGGTTTTTCAGACTGGTTGTCTTGAGCAAAGGCTACAGGCAAACAACCGAGAAGGAGTAAGGCAGTTATGAATATGGAGAAGATACGATAATGCATTATTTCACTGATTACAGATTACTATTTTATTGTTTCAACAAATTTGTTCACTGGTTTTCCCAAATCGCCTTTCGCGTTTCTGGTAATCACAAATGGCACGACAAAGTTCCTCTTCATGGAAATCGGGCCAATAGGTGTCACAGAAATAAAGTTCCGAATAAGCGCATTGCCATAGTAGATAGTTACTTAGCCGGATTTCTCCACCTGTACGTATCAGGAGGTCTGGGTCAGGCATGAAACTGGTGGCCAGGTGTTGGCTGATGGTATGGTCATTGATATCTTCGGGCGACAGGATACCTGTTTTAATTTTTTCGGCTATCTCGCGGGTGGCTTCAGTCAGTTCCCAGCGAGAGGAGTAGCTTAGAGCCAGAACCAGACACATACCGGTGTTGGCCGATGTGTGTTCGATACACTCGTTCAAACGGTCTTGCACGTTGGCAGGCAATTTGGCGATATCTCCTATTACACGGAAACTGATGTTGTTCTTCATGAACGTTTCTTCCTCGATAGAGTCGAATAGCAATCCCATCAATGCTGCGATTTCCGTTTCGGGACGATTCCAGTTTTCAGTGGAGAAGGTATAGAGTGTCAGATATTTGACCCCTAGTCTTGCGGCCTCTTCGGCGATGATGTGCACGGTTTCTGCACCAGCCTGATGGCCGAAGCTGCGTTCATGTCCGCGTTGCTTTGCCCATCGGCCATTGCCGTCCATGATGATGGCTACGTGCTGTGGCACCCGTTCAAGGTCGATTTGTTCTCTATATGACATCTTTAAAATAAAAAGCGAATTAGTACTTTTTTAATTTGTTGAGGCACCCACGCCAAACTTCGTTCGTGCTCCCACCCCATATAATCCAAATAAAGTTGTTCGGATCTACCGTGATGGTATATGAAGTTCCCTTGGATGTGAATTCCTTGGGGAAAACAAATTTCTTTTCCGTCTTTTCCCAGGCAATACCACCTGTAGCTGATTTGTAGAAGGCTTCCAGCTTATCTCCCATAATGTAAAGGGCATCGTCGTAGTAGATGATATGCGGTGTCGCCAGGCCTGGACAATGCGAAGCAGTGTTGGTGCTCAAGTCGGCCCAGCCGTGGCCGCCCATGGATGACCAAGGTACTGTCTGTTCATTGTCGGCCTGCGGCATGCTGCCTACCAGGAAAGCTTTGTTTAAGCCGTTCGAGGTAATCTGGGTGCAGGCCGAATAGTTGTCGATAGGGAATCCCTCTGGTACTTCTTCGTGTTGCTCCCATGTCGTACCGTCAGTTGTATAGAAGTAGTTCTTTCCGTCAGTTTCATTTTTCAGGATGGCGTTCAGCAGGGCTGGGGTGGCACTGATTTCGTTGGCAGGGAAGGATGTCAGCAGGCTTACGACATGACCGCTCAGGTTTTCTTGCTTCTGCCAATCAATGCCATTTGCCGAGGAATAAACATCTCCGCTTTCTGTGTTCACCCATAGATTTTCCAGAAAATTGGTCAGGGTACTGAGCTTTACATTTGCCGGCAGGTTGGGCGTGATGCTTTGCCAATTATATTCGTTGGGGACAATGGATGTTTTGTAGCCGGCATTGGAAGCATTGTAAACGAACAATGTATTGTTCAGAACAATAGATTTCAGTCCCTGCTCTGTGCTTGTGAGGGCAGGTGCCGAGTCCATCTTATGCCACACTAGTGAGTCTGGATCTTCCTTGTGTACGTTGATAATCAGGTGATATTCGCGTTTGGTAATACCGTCGGAGGCCATTACCCTGAATGTCATGCCCGGCGATGCATTCATGGCCGGCAGCAGGTTCTGATAGTTTTCGATGTCCAGCAATGTATCGGGGGTGCCTGACATGACAACACCGCTCATTGTGGTCAGGGTCGTTATTTTGATACTGTCAATAATGGTGTCCGCACTCATCGGAAGGGAGTCGCGGTTGTAAATGAGCCTTTGTATTTGGTCTATCTCGAATTTATAGCTTTCGCCGTAAATGGTATCGAGTTCGAATGCATGAATCGTTGCATCGGTGCTGAATTCATAGTTGTTATCTGAGTCCAGACACGAACTGATGGCAATTGATACGATGAGAAAACTTATGATGATGGATAAAAACTTCAGTCTCATTGGCTATTATATTGTTTATTCAAGCTGCAAAAATAGGAACATTTTTTTCTATAAATACCTTTGGAGGGAAGTTTTATATAAAATTATAGATAATATGGGGCTTTTTGTCGATTAAATGGTTCAATTTACAGCCATTAGGAGTCCTTTGGCGCAGGAATGTCTGTTGAAGGAAGTAATTTTTCCTGTGTGAAGTAATGGCGGTATCCATGCCCGAAGTGGCATTCCCTCTGGTAAGGGATTTGGGCGGATAGGATAGGAGCTTTCACGCCGTTACCTAATATCTGGGAGGATTCTTCCACCACGACCTCATCCCACAGACCTGCATCGATGAACGACTGGAGTAATCGGCTTCCACCTTCCACCAGCAGGGATTGTAACTGGCGGTCGTATAAATCTTTCATGATTTCAGGTAAGGACTCTTGTGTGTACACCAAGGTTGGTTGCGAGCCATCGAACAGATGAAGGTGTTGAGGCAGACGGTGGTGGCGGTCGATGGTGACACGTACGGGAGAGGAACCATACCAATGACGTACGTTCAAGCAGGGATTGTCGAGCAGGGCTGTGTCGGTACCTACGAGGATGGCAGCGTGCTCCGCCCGTTTCTTGTGTACCAACATGGCGGTCAAGGGGTTGGAGAGGATTGCGGGAGTACCGTTTGTACGCTTGCGGTCAATAAATCCGTCGGCAGACTCGGCCCATTTCAGGGTGATATAGGGACGTTGGCGGGTGTGGAATGTGATGAAGCGGCGGATGAGGTCGCGACATTCTTCCTCTAATACGCCTACGATAACTTCCCGACCGGCGTTGCGCAGCTTCTGTATGCCCCGTCCTGCTACTTTAGCGAAAGGGTCCTGGCATCCGATGACGATGCGTGGTATCTGCTTCTCTACAATCAGGTCGGCACAAGGAGGTGTCTTCCCATAGTGGGCGCAAGGTTCCAGGCTGACGTAGATCGTGGCTTCTTTCAGTAAAGCTGGATTTTTGACGGAGCGGATAGCGTTCACTTCGGCATGTGCCTGTCCGCAGCGCACGTGGTAGCCTTCACCGATGATGCGTCCGCCATGTACGATGACCGCTCCCACCATCGGGTTGGGTGCAGTGTTACAAAGTCCGTTGCGGGCCAATTGGATGCAGCGCCGCATGTATTTTTCGTCTTCCATATCTTTCCTTTTTATGGGATAATGTGTATTTTTGCGGTTTAGTTCCGAGAACCTGTTTCTTACTATTATATGAATAAGACCATTGCCTATATCCGTAGCCGCCTTCAGCCCTATTATCCGGCTGAGGAAGTCGCCGCCCTTTCGCGTGTCGTGTGTTGCGACCTGCTGGGACAGGCCCCTGTGGACTATTACCTGGGCAAAGATATGGTTTTATCTCCAAAAAAAAAACAGGAACTGGAAGACATTCTGTTGCGCCTGTCGCGATTTGAGCCTTTACAATACATTGAAGGCCGTGCTGTTTTCCTTGGGAGAGAGTTTCAAGTGGCCCCTGGGGTGCTCATTCCCCGTCCCGAGACGGAAGAACTGGTAGAGCTGATGCTGAAGGAAATTCCTTCGGATGCGCGGATATTGGATGTCGGCACGGGAAGCGGATGCATTGCCGTTTCGCTGGCCAAGGAACTGCCCCATGCCTCGGTGACGGCTTGGGATGTGTCGCCTGAAGCTCTTTGTGTTGCGCGTGCCAATGCTTGCAAGCTTCAGGCTGAGGTGCGTTTTGTGGAGTGCGATGTGCTTACTTATTTGCCAGATACGGATGAGCGTTACGATGTCATTGTGAGTAATCCGCCCTATATCACTGAGTCCGAGAAATGCGATATGGAGCCAAATGTACTCCAGTGGGAACCCTCCCTCGCCCTGTTCGTGCCTGACGATGACCCCTTGCGTTTCTATCGTCGCATTGCCGCTTTAGGGTGCACAATGCTGAACGAAGGTGGAAGACTATACTTCGAAATCAACCGCTCCATGGGGAGTGGAATGGAAGAGATGCTCATTGAAATGGATTATGTCAATGTGCGTGTGATGAAAGACTTGTCACAAAATGACCGTTTTGTAATTGCTGAAAAATGAAGAACGAGAAAATCGATGCAAAGGAGGCGTTGGCTCGCCTCTCAGCCTATTGTTCGGTAGCGGAGCGTTGCCGGGCGGATGTGGAGGAAAAACTGTTTCGCTGGGGTTTGGACAGTGATGCAGTGGAAAGCATCGTTTTAGCCTTGGAAAAAGACCGCTTTCTGGATGAAAAAAGATATTGTTGTGCTTTCATTCGCGACAAGTACCTTTTTGCCCGTTGGGGAAGGGTGAAGATCGGGCAGGCGTTGAGAGCCAAGCATATCGCGTCGGACGTCTATGCTCCGCTGCTGGATGAAGTGGTCGAGGAGAGTGATTATCTTTCTGGTCTCCGTGCTCTGCTGGCTTCCAAACGCAGGAGCATCCGTGCGGCCAATACCCGTGAAATGGAGGGTAAGCTCATACGTTTTGCTTTAGGACGTGGATTTGAAATGGATGATATACGCCGCTGTATGGACATTTCAGAAGAAAATGAGTAGATTGGCAAAAAAATATGTACCTATTCTTTTTCTATTTTCATTCCGATTACGTACTTTTGTACCATATTTGACCATAATAGGAGTTCGCTATGAGAAATTTAGAAAAATTGTTTGCAGAGAAGTTGCTGAAAATTAAAGCAGTAAAGATCCAACCAGCCAATCCTTTCACATGGGCTTCCGGATGGAAATCCCCTTTCTATTGCGATAACCGCAAAACTCTCTCTTATCCTTCTCTTCGCAATTTTGTAAAGATTGAAATAACACGACTGATTTTGGAACGTTTCGGACAGGTAGATGCTATCGCCGGAGTTGCTACGGGAGCTATCCCGCAGGGTGCTTTGGTGGCTGATGCACTGAACCTTCCGTTTGTATATGTACGCTCTACGCCTAAGGATCATGGATTGGAGAACTTGATCGAGGGTGAGCTTCGTCCGGGTATGAAGGTTGTTGTCGTTGAAGACCTTATCTCGACTGGTGGTAGCAGCTTGAAAGCTGTTGAGGCCATTCGTCGTGACGGTTGTGAGGTCATCGGTATGGTAGCATCTTATACTTATGGATTTCCTGTTGCTGAAAAAGCTTTTAAGGAAGCTAAAGTGCCTTTGGTGACATTGACCAATTATGAGGCAGTTCTCGAAGTAGCCTTACGTACCGGTTATATTGAAGACGGTGATATTCCTACGCTGGATGAATGGAGAAAAGATCCTGCGCATTGGGATGCCGGAAAGTAAATATTCTTGTTTTATGGCAATAATTTAAGGGAAGAACTGTTCGGACAATCGTGCCCGGATAGTTCTTTTTTGCCTTTAAAGAACTGAAAGTTTATGACGAAATTTGAGAGTGGAGTAAAGGTGATTTCCGCCTCCCAAAGCGCCGTTTACGGCAAATTGTCAGATTTGAGCAATCTGGAAAAAATCAAGGACCGCCTGCCCGAAGACAAGGTGAAGAACCTGTCGTTCACGGCAGATACCCTTAGTGTCGAAGTGCCCCCCGTGGGAACCATTACGCTGGAGATTGTCGAACGCGACCCCGAGAAGTGCATCAAGTTCGGCACCACCACTTCACCGCTGCCCTTCAACCTGTGGATACAGATTGTGCCCACGGGCGAGGCTGAGTGCAAGATGAAACTCACTATAGGTATGGAACTCAATCCCTTCATGAAAGCCATGGTGCAGAAGCCCCTGCAGGAAGGACTGGAAAAGATGGCCGACATGCTGGCCCTGATACAATATTAACCGTTTTGTGAGGAGGAAAAGAGACATGGCACAGAAACTTTGGGAAAAATCAGTACAAGTAAACAAGGATATCGAGCGCTTCACCGTGGGGCGCGACCGTGAAATGGACCTCTACCTGGCCAAGCACGACGTGCTGGGCTCCATGGCCCACATCACCATGCTCCAGAGCATCGGGTTGCTCGAGAAGGCCGAGCTGGAGCAGCTCCTGGCCGAGCTGAAGCAGATCTATGCCCTGGCCGAGCGGGGCGAGTTCGTCATCGAAGACGGCGTCGAGGATGTCCATTCGCAGGTAGAGCTCATGCTTACCCGCAAGCTGGGCGACGTGGGCAAGAAGATACATAGCGGCCGTTCGCGCAACGACCAGGTGTTGCTCGACCTCAAGCTCTTCACCCGCGAGCAGATCAAGGACATCGCCCTGGCCGTCGAGCAGCTCTTCGGCGTGCTCATCCGCCAGAGTGATCGCTACAAGGATGTCCTCATGCCCGGCTATACCCACTTGCAGATAGCTATGCCCTCGTCCTTCGGCCTGTGGTTCGGCGCCTATGCCGAGAGCCTCGTGGACGACATGATGTTCCTGCAAGCTGCTTTCCGCATGTGCAACCGCAATCCCCTCGGTTCGGCTGCTGGCTATGGCTCGTCTTTCCCTCTCGACCGTACGATGACCACCCGTCTGCTGGGCTTCGACTCGATGAACTACAACGTCGTTTATGCGCAGATGGGGCGCGGCAAGATGGAGCGTAACGTGGCTTTCGCTTTGGCTACCATTGCCGGTACCTTGTCCAAGCTGGCTTTCGATGCCTGCTTGTTCAATAGTCAGAACTTTGGCTTCGTCAAACTGCCCGACGAGTGCACCACCGGTTCCAGCATCATGCCCCACAAGAAGAACCCCGATGTCTTCGAGCTGACCCGTGCCAAGTGCAACAAACTCCAGTCGCTGCCCCAACAGATTATGATGATTGCCAATAACCTGCCCTCGGGCTACTTCCGTGACCTGCAGATTATCAAGGAAGTCTTCCTACCCGCCTTCCAGGAACTGAAAGACTGCCTGCAGATGACTACCTACATCATGAACGAAATCAAGGTGAACGACCATATTCTGGATGACGACCGCTATTCGCTCATCTTCAGTGTGGAAGAAGTCAACCGTCTGGCGCGCGAAGGCATGCCCTTCCGCGATGCCTACAAGAAGGTGGGACTCGATATTGAAGCCGGTCGTTTCACCCCCTGTAAGGAAGTGCACCATACCCATGAAGGCAGCATCGGCAATCTGTGCAACGATCGCATTGTCCAGTTGATGGAACAACTTGTAGAGGGCTTTAACTTCTCCACGATGGAGCAGGCCGAAAAAGCTTTGCTGGGACGAGACTAAAGTCAGTGCCTGTTCAGTCCCGATGTTAGCATAATAGAAGAGAGGAGGTTTTCTGTGGTGATGAGTTTCTTGCAGGAAACCTTCTTTTTTTGTGTCAAAAGTTTGGCTGTAATGTCGAAACTGCTTATCTTTGCACCCGTTCTTTCGGACGCAATCTGCGGAAATAGCTCAGTTGGTAGAGCACAACCTTGCCAAGGTTGGGGTCGCGAGTTCGAGTCTCGTTTTCCGCTCTAATGGATGCTCGAATGGTGGAATCGGTAGACACGAGGGACTTAAAATCCCTTGGCCATTGCGGCTGTGCGGGTTCAAGTCCCGCTTCGAGTACAGGAATAAACGCTAATTGCTTGATAATGAGTGGTTAGCGTTTTTCTTTTGTCCGTTTTTGGCGTGATTTTGGCGTGATAGTTTTTTGGCGTGGACTTTTGGCGTTGTTATCGCAATAAAAAAGGCTGCTTGTCACACCTGACAAACAACCTTTAATTTGCGTTTTAAAAATACCGTTATGGCATTTCACTACAAAGGTAGTAATTTTATTAATATGTTAGAATTCTACAAATTCGCCCATGTCAGAATATTCAAAATCGATTTTAACCATTAATAAATCATTTACATCAATCACTTTATAGCCATAATAGTAAAACATTGGAAAGCTATAACCTTCAGGTTTGTACATTGCTACGACTAAATATTTTCCATGTTCTATTCCTTTAAAAGTGTTAACCCCTGTAAATGTGTCAGATGTATATTCCGGAAGAATCGTATTACCTTGCTTGTCTACTAATTTCTGTGAGTCTCCCATTTCTGATATAGCATTACGGTCAAAGTCTTTTGCCTCATCGTAATTATACAGCCTAACTAAAGTCGGACTGGCCAATCCTCCATCAAATGTGACGTTTACCATTACATCACTTCTTGTTTCTACTTCTTCTTTGGAACATGATACCATCATTAAAATGGTAAGCATTAGTAATAAAAATTTTTTCATAACGTAATTATTTATTAATGAAACATGATTCTGTAATAACCACGTTATAAAAAAACGTGGGTAGTATATCGTCGTAGAAAGAGGTACTACCACATACCCACACATACAACAAACACACACCCACGTAGCACGTAGGCGCTTCTGTGTCCATTCCTTGTATGTGTTTTGAAAAGTGGTAGTTTTCTTTCTACAAGCAACGTCCTAAAAACGCTATATTTCTTTTAAATAATCCTTTTATTCAGTTGCAAATATACTCATTTCACTTATAAATAAGAAAACAAGGCTATTATTTTATAATAATAACCCTGTTAATTCTTTTATTACATTCTTATTCTTTTTTCTTCATATTTTATCTCACTTAGTCCTTGTATTACAGAATTATTCTTTTTTTCTTGTATGATGCGTTCTGCTCGCTCTCTCATCGCTTGGCTTATCGTAGATTGAAATCTGTTTTCCTTGTGGTCTGCATGGTCTATCTCCAAGCATACATCATCTATCCAATTATTAAAGTCTGTATCACTATCAAAAGCCATTCTTTCAAAGTCACGTTTAAAACGCTCTGCCATCTTTATAGGTGCATCCTGTAAGACTTCTATCAGTTCCTTTTTCTGTTCTGTCCGTGTCATAGTCATTTTCTGTTTGCAAAATAATCAAAGTTCAAATTCTCATTCACTGCAAATTTACCGTCTTTAGCTTGGAATATGCTCCACCATGTAATCGGAATATCACCATCAAACAATAGATTCAGCGCATCCGCTGCCTGTTTTACGTTGTTGTAAACTTCTATTTCCTTTGCGTCGTACTGAATATAGAAAAACGAACAGGTATTTATAGAATAATAGCATTATTCCCATGAATCAATTCTCTGTTTTCATTAGTTACTTTTAGGGATAAAGCATATATTTGCAAAACTAAGAAAGCTGGAAACTTGGACAGAGAAGATGCACTGAATGGAATATTACAGGAAGGAGTATTTAATATGATCAGTGTTGTAGGCTGAATAAGAAATTATTTATCTCATTACTATGGACTTGAAACCGATCGAAGAACTGCTGCGGCGTACTTATCAGGAAGCCGAATACCCGGCCTTGAAGGAACAAATGATACGCTGGGCAAAGGATTGTCCTCTTACAGGGATGCAACTGTTGGATGCAACGCCTGTATATCGCAATACACTCTTGAAATACTTGGCTTTGATAGCAGCCGGTGCGCAACTTACAGTCGGTATTTCCAGGGTGATGGCGTATGATCCGGGCATCGTCCGTCTGTTGGAGGAATGTGGCATTCCGGTTTATGATGCAGATCAATGCCATGCAGATGTTACTTTCGATCTCATTCTCGATTGTGCCGGTTCCTTTTCCCATCTGACTCCGCGTATCGGCTACGTGGAACTGACTCATAGCGGTATTGATGCCTTTCAGAGCAACCAGCGTCCCGTGTTTTTTGCCGACGGAGGAAAAATCAAACGTATTGAAACTTGCCTGGGAACGGGTGAAAGCTATTTTCGTGCCATGCAACAGCTGGGGTATAAGGATTGGGAAGGCCGCAAGCTTGTTCTTTTCGGTTGTGGAAAAGTAGGTTCAGGCATTCTGTTCCAAGCCCATAGCAGAGGCGTAAAAACAACAGTCATAAGCGACATCAGCTGCTTGCGACCGGATATTGCGGACTATGCTGCCGAGATTATCGACTATCGCGACTTGCCATGCATTACGGAAGCCCTGCAGGGGGCTTATGCCGTGGTGACAGCCACTGGAGTACGGAACGCTTTGTCTCGGATACCGGAAGAAATCCTGACAGGGTGCGGTGCTTTGCTGGCCAACATGGGGGTAGAAGACGAATTCGGTCCACACATCGCACCCGAATCTGTTTTAAATCATAAACTGACGCTGAACTTCATTCTGGAAGAACCCACTCGCTTGCGTTACATAGACGCCACTATGGCTCTGCATAATGCCGGGGCTGTTTATCTGAAGGGACAGCATTTCCCTCCTTCTTATCGGTTTATTTTGCCACCAGAAGAGATTGAGGCAGAGATTCTCTCCATCACACGTCAAAAAGGGTTGTTGGACAAAGAGTTGGCATACATCAGTTAATGATGGAGAAGCGTCGTAGCAATGCGACGGGCATCGGCCAAGATTTCTTCTTCACCTTCCACTTTGCGTCCTTGCATTAAAATTCGGCCGTCACAAATGACGGTATCAATCAGCGAACTGTCCGCTGCATATACCCAATTACTCTCGGGGTGGAACATGGGTGTCATGCATGCTTGGTCGTTGCGTACCAGAAGCAAGTCGGCAAGATGTCCTTCTTCGATTACACCGGCATCCAATCCGAATGTTTCCGCTCCGGCACGCGTAGCCATGTGTAGCACTTCAGCCGCCGACAAGGCTTGCGGTCCGTTGGAAACCTTTGCTAGCAATGCCGCTATTTTCATTTCTTCCCGCATGTCCAGATTGTTGTTGGATGAACAACCGTCTGTAGCCAACGTGACACGGCACCCTGCTTCCAACATTTTCTGTATTGGGGCAATGCCTGAAGAAAGTTTCATGTTACTGATCGGGCAATGTGCGATGGTTACTTTCCGCTCCTTCAAAATCTGGATATCCGTATCCGTTACATGTACCACATGGGCTGCAATCACATCTTCTCCCAGGAAACCCATTTTGTCGAGATAGGCAACCGGCGTGCAACCATGCTCTTTCAAGCAATTCTCTACCTCGCCCTGTGTTTCACACAAGTGGATATGGATTTTCTGTCCGTTCCGTCGGGCGGCATCTGCACTCCTGCAAAGCAGCTCCTTATTTACGGTGTAGATTGAGTGTGGAGCAACCGCAAGGGAAACCCTGCCTTCAGGGCTCGGCACAAAATGTTCCAATAAATCGAAACATTGTTCCTTCCCCCGACTGTCCAACGTGTCGATGAGCAAAACGCCCAGTGTGGCACGCAATCCCATGGCTTCCACGACGGGAAGGGCTACTTCTTCTTTCCAATACATGTCGTTGAAGAAAACGGTGCCCGACTTAATCATTTCCAGGCAAGCCAGCTTTACCCCGACCTGTATGTGTTCGTCCGTGAAGCGAGCTTCGGCAGGCCAGATATGTTTTTCCAGCCATTCCATCAGGAGCAAATCATCGGCATAACCTCGTAAGAGTGTCATGGCAGCATGATTGTGCGTGTTATAAAATGCGGGGAACACATTCATCCCTTGCGCGTCGATGGACACGACATCCGAGTTTTCGGAACAAGAAGTTGGTGTCGATTGGTGAGGAACGATACGGGAAATCCTATTTCCCGTTATGTACAAGTCGATAGATTGTCCCTTCCAAGAAGCGTTTCGGATAATGATTTTATGAGTAGCTGCCATATATCATTTCGATTTAGTTATAATGCAAAGATACGTTTTTCATCTACTTTTTTATGGTTATGTCTATGTTTTTTGGCTTAGATTTCGGGTTGATTAAATCTTTCAATGCTTGATTGAGAAATTATTAATTATTAATTAGAAGCTCATGTTTCACAGATTTCGTCTCTGTAACAGATAATTATATACTTTTGTGAAGGCGTGAAACTTTCATTGATAATCTCTTGAAATACAGGCTGGATATGAGAGGATGGAAAGTGCTTTCATCGGCAAGTTTGTTTTTGCCCAGCTTAAAGCATTGTTTTAAGCTGGACAAAGCAGTGCTTTAGGCTGGGCAAACGACTGCTTTCTCCAGCTTAAATGGTTTAACTGCCTACGTTAGCCTGCTAACTACCTACATTAGCTGCGTAACTATCTACTTTAGCAACGTCAAGTCCTTGGTTGTGTACAGATAGAAAAAGCCGAGACTTCTTTTCCTGACTTTTGGAAAGGAGGTCTCGGCTGGGGCTATGAAGGATAAGCCGAGAGGCTTATTGCTTCTCGTCGTTCTTGCGTATCTCGACGCGGCGTATCTTGCCGCTGATGGTTTTGGGTAGTTCGTCCACAAACTCGATGACACGCGGATACTTGTAGGGGGCGGTGACGCGCTTCACGTGGTTCTGAAGCTCCTTGATGAGGGCGTCGCCAGCCTTGTCCTTGTAGGCCTTGGAGAGGACGATGGTAGCCTTTACGACTTGACCGCGGATTTCGTCGGGCACGCCGGTGATGGCACACTCTACGACGGCGGGGTGGGTCATCAGTGCGCTTTCCACTTCGAACGGGCCGATGCGGTAGCCCGAACTCTTGATGACGTCGTCGGCACGGCCCACGAACCACAGGTAGCCGTCTTCGTCTTTCCATGCCACGTCGCCCGTGTAGTAGATGCCGTCGTGCCAGGCTTCATGGGTACGCTCGGCGTCGCGGTAGTATTCCTTGAACAGGCCGAGGGGTTTCCCCTTGTCGGTGCGGATGACGATTTGTCCCTGCTCGCCGGCTTCGACAGAGCGGCCGTCGTGGTCAATGAGATCCACGTCGTATTGCGGATTGGGCAGGCCCATGCTGCCGGGTTTCGGCTCCATCCAGGGCATGGTGGCCACGGTCAGCGTAGTTTCGGTCTGGCCGAAGCCTTCCATCAGGCGGATGCCTGTGAGCTTCTTGAAGGTCTCGAACACGGCGGGATTCAGTGCTTCACCTGCGATGGTACAATATTCCAGGTGTGAAAGGTCGTACTTGGTGAGGTCTTCGTGGATGAGGAAACGGAAGATGGTGGGCGGTGCGCAGAGCGAAGTGACGTGGTAGTCCTGTATCTTCTGCAGGATGTCGGCGGGGGTAAACTTTTCGTGATCATAGACGAAGACGTTGGCGCCGGCAATCCACTGGCCGTAGAGCTTACCCCACACAGCCTTGCCCCAGCCCGTGTCAGCAATGGTGAGGTGCAGGCTGTCGGGCTTCAGGTTGTGCCAGATGTAGCCCGTGACGATGTGGCCCAGCGGGTAGGTGAAGTCGTGGGCCACCATCTTGGGCTCGCCCGTGGTGCCGCTGGTGAAGTACATCAGCGAGATGTCGTCATTGGTATTGGGGTGCTCGGGCTTGACGAAGGGGGCAGCTGCCTCGATACCCTTGTGGAAATCTTCGTAGCCTTCTGGTATTTCAGGGCCTACGCTGACCAGTCGCTTCACGCTGGGTGACTCGGGCATGGCGGCGGTGATGTGGTCGGTGATGACCGTCTCGCCTGCGCAGACAATCATCTTGATATCCGCGGCGTTACAACGGTAAACGATATCCTTCTTCGTCAGCAGGTGGGTGGCGGGGATGACGACGGCACCCAGCTTGTGCAAGGCCACGATGCTGAACCAGAACTCGTAGCGGCGTTTCAGGATGAGCATTACCATGTCGCCGCGGCCGATGCCGAGGCTCTGGAAGTAACTGGCCGTCTGGTCTGTGTAGCGTTTCATGTCACCAAAGCTGAACTGGCGGTGCTCGCCCTTGTCGTTGGTCCAGAGCAGGGCGGGTTTGTCGGGCTGTTCAGCGGCCCAGGCGTCCACGACGTCGTAGCCGAAGTTGAAGTTGTCGGGTACGTTTATCTTTAGGTTATCTATAAAATCCTGTTGGGAAGTAAATGTGGTCTGTTTGAGAAATCTTTCTATCATAGTTGTGCTAATTTTACATGATAATTGCCAGGAAGCGCACGGTCTTGCCGTCGAGTGCCTTCATGCCGTGGGGCTGGTTGGAGTTGAAGTAGATACTGTCGCCGGGGGTTAAGGTGAGTTCCTTGCCGCCGATGCTCAGGAGCAGGGTACCTTCGATGACGAGGTTGAACTCCTGTCCTTCGTGCGTGTTGTAGTGCATGGGGTTGTCGTTGGGTTCTACGGTGACGATGAAGGGATCGGCTTTGCGATCTTTGAAGCCTGCGGCCAGCGACTGGTATTTGTAGGCCTTGGTGCGCTCCACGCTGACGCCCTTACCGGCACGGGTCAGGAAGTAGGTGCTCATCTTGGGCTCTTCGCCGAACATCAGAGCATCGAGTGCGATGTTGTAGTGGCGGGCTATCTGCTGGAGCATGCTCACCGAGATGTCGTATTCGCCCGATTCGGCGCGCTCGTATTCGTCCTTGTCGATGCCACATTCGTTGGCAATGTCGTTGGGAGTCAGCTCCATGGCGTCGCGCAATCCGCGCAGACGCTCAGCTATTTGTTTAATCTGTTCGTCCATATTGTTATTTAGTGATTAGTGATTAGCTGTTAGTGATTAATTAAACAGTACTATTTTTGATCGCGTTGATGATAGCCGATGTAAATCCGTCGTGCTCCAAGCTGTTGATGCCTTTGATGGTGAGGCCACCGGGGGTACAGACCTTGTCAATCTCCAGCGAGGGGTGCGTGTCGTTGTTGAGGATGAGCTCTGCGGCACCCTTGAGCGATTGGGCCACCATCTTCATACCGTCCTTGGGATAGACGCCCAGCTCGATACCTGCCTGCATGGCGGCTTGGATGTACTTCAGGGCGTAGGCTATGCCGCAGGAGGTCATGGCCGTGGCAGCGGCAAACTTTTCTTCGGGCAGAAGCATGGCCAGGCCCATCTCGTTGAAGATGTCCAGCACCAGCTGCTGTTGTTCGGGGGTGGCATAAGCACTGGCGATGAGCGTCATGCTCTGCATTTCGCTGATGGCTGTGTTGGGGATGAGGCGGAAGAGGGGAAGCTCGCGGCATCCCAGCAGGTTCCAAATCTCGCCGAGGCTGATACCGGCGGCGATGGAGATGAGTATCTGGCGGTCGGCCAGTTGCAGACCCTTGAGCACGTCGTGCACCAGCCAGGGCTTGACAGCTAATAGTACTATATTGGCTTGGCTGGCAGCTCGGTGATTGTCACTGGTCACTTGTATATTGGGATATTCAGCCTTTAGGGCATTCAGCTTTTCGGTTGAGGGATCGGAAACAATGATGTCAGAAACGGGGATAATGGTGCCTTTGGCCAATCCCCGGGCGATGGCACCGCCCATGTTTCCTGCTCCTATGATGGCTATTTTCATAATCGCTTGTTTTAGATAAAGATTGATTTTTGGCAAAGTTAATAAGTTTTAGTAAGAAATGCCTGCGTTTTGTGGGGAAATGTATGTAGAAAATGACTTTTTGTATAGAGTAGAGGCGCGAATCCTAAAAAAAACGGCGTGGAAAACACAAATGCTTTGTTGACTTTTGTGTAATCCACGCCGAAGGGGGATAATTATGTTTTATCCCAGTACTTTTTTGAATCGCTCCAGGAAGAGATTTGCCTCTTCTATTGACAGGCAGAGGGGTGGCAGGAGGCGGATGACGTTGGTGCCGCTTACGCCCGTGAAGACGTGTTGTTCCTTGAGCAGGCGTAGGCGCAGGTCTTTGATGGGTTCGTCGAACTCGAGACCAATCATCAAACCGCGGCCACGTACGGCTTTGATTTGGGGCAATTTCTTCAGCTCGTCCAGCAGGTAGGCACCTACACGTGCGGCATTTTCAACCAGATGTTCCTGCTCCATAACGTCGAGCACAGCCAGTGCGGCAGCACAAGCCAGGTGGTTGCCACCGAAGGTGGTGCCCAGTTGGCCATAGACAGGGGTAAACATCGGGCTGATGAGGACGCCGGCCATGGGGAATCCGTTACCGATGCCCTTGGCCACAGTGATGATGTCGGGACGGATGCCCTGGTGCTGATGGGCGAAGAACTTGCCGCTACGTCCGTAGCCGCTCTGAATCTCGTCGAGGATGAGCACTGTACCCGTCTCCGTACAGGCCTGGCGGAGAGCGTGCATGAATTCGTCGGTGGGCAGCTGGATGCCGCCTACGCCTTGGATGCCTTCGATGATGACGGCGCAGACATCACCCTTGGCCAACTCGGCCTGCATGGCGGCCGTGTCGTTGAGCGGCAGGTAGGTGACGTGCCCGCAATCGTTGATGGGGGCGATGATTTTGGGGTTGTTGGTCACCTCGACGGCCAGCGACGTACGGCCGTGGAAGGCTTTGGCAAAGGACACCACCCGTGTGCGTCCGTTGTGGAAGGAGGCCAGCTTCAGGGCGTTCTCGTTGGCTTCGGCACCGCTGTTGATAAGGAAGAGCGAGTAGTCTTCGTAACCACTGGCCTTGCCCAGGCGTTCGGCCACCTGCTGCTGGAGTTTGTTGATGACGGAGTTGGAGTAGAAGCCCAGGGTGGCTACCTGGTGGCTGATCATCTCCACGTAGTGCGGATGGGCGTGGCCGATGGAGATGACGGCATGGCCGCCGTAGAGGTCGAGGTACTCCGTTCCGTTCTCGTCCCACACGTGGCAGCCTTTCCCTTTGACGATGTTGATGTCGAAGAGGGGATATACGTCGAAAAGTTTCATATTTTAAATGAAGAATTAAGAATTAAGAATGAAGAATTTATTCCTCACTCTTCTTCTGGTTATTTTTTACCGTTCGGATGGAGGAAATAAGTAGGGCGATGAGTTCGCCACAATCGTTTTCCATGCTTTCGAACGAATTGTCGTTTATGTATTGCGAATCGTGAAGCAGATTGAGCCAATAATCCGTCTCGTTTGCTTCTTTCAACGCTACGCTCAGTTTGTTAATGAAGTCGGCTTGGCTTTGGGCAAACTCCGATTCACGGACCAGTGCGCCGATGGCCGTACCCGAACGAAGAACCTGTTTACTCAGCACGAATTCTTGTTCCTGCTCTCTCAAGTACCTGTTCATGCCGATTACCCTCAATGCAAAAGCGTAACTCTTAGCATGTAGCAGCGAATCCTTCCTGTTGCGTGAATTCTTCATTCTTCGTTCTTCATTCTTCATTAAAAAGCACTCGGCTTCAGCCTCAGTCCTACCGTCTCTTCGAGGTTGAACATCAGGTTCATGTTGTGGACGGCCTGGCCGCTGGCACCCTTCAGCAGGTTGTCGATGCACGAGATGATGAGCAGCTTGTCGCCGTGCTTCTCCAGGTGGATGAGGCACTTGTTGGTGTTGACTACCTGCTTCAGGTCGATGTTCTTGTCCACGATGTGCGTGAAAGAATCCTTGGCATAGTATTCTTCGTACATGCGGCGGATCTCCTCGAGTGCTACCTTGGTCTTCACGACAATGGTGGCGAAGATGCCACGGGCGAAGTCTCCACGATAGGGGATGAAGTCGATTTCCGAATCGAAGCTGTTCTGAAGCTGGCGGAGCGACTGCTTGATTTCGGGCACGTGCTGGTGTTCGAAAGCCTTGTAAACGCTCAGGTTGTTGTTGCGCCAGCTGAAGTGGCTCGTGGCACCCGGCTTGACGCCTGCGCCCGTGCTGCCCGTGATGGCATTCACCATGATGTCGTCGTTCAGCATCAGATTCTTGGCCAGGGGAAGCAGGCCCAGCTGGATGCAGGTGGCGAAACAACCGGGGTTGGCCACGTGCTTGGCCTTGCAGGTAGCGCGACGGTTCAGCTCGGGCAGGCCGTAGATGAAGTCGTGGTCGTCGCTCTTGAGGCGGTAGTCCATCGAGAGGTCGATGATTTTCAGGTCTTCGGGCACGTTGTGGCTCTCCAGGAACTTGCGCGTGTCGCCATGGGCGGTGCAGAAGAAGAGCACGTCGATGTCGTCCAGCGGGAGCTGGTCGGTGAAGGTCAGGTCGGTTTCGCCGTAGAGACCTTCGTGCACGTCGGTTATCTTGTTGCCGGCGTTGCTCGAGCTGTTGACGAAGACGATTTCCGCCTCCGGATGGTTCAGCAACAGGCGGATGAGTTCGCCTGCCGTGTAGCCGGCTCCGCCGATAATTCCTACTTTAATCATAATATGTAATATCTGTCTGTTTTAATCTTGAAAGTAACGGTTTTCCTCTTCGGGGATAATCAGCATCAGCAGAAAGTAGATGATGACACCCGAGAAGGCGGTGAATACGGTCGCGAGCGTGTAGACAACGCGGATGACGGTGGGGTCGAGTGCAAAGTAGTTTGCGATGCCGGCGCATACACCGGCCAGCATGCGGCCGGTGCGCGGGCGTCTGAGTTTCTTTTCTGCTTCCATGGCGGAAAAATCAGATGTTGTTCAGTTCATCCTTGTGCGTGGCGTAGTAGGCACGGAGCGGAGTGGACGAAACTTTGATGAAGCCTTTGGCGTCTTCGGCCGTCCAGCCCTTCTGCATCTCGCCATATTCGCCGAACTTGTTCTTTACCAGGTCGTCGGCGCTCTCCACGCCTACGGTGTGGAAGCCCAGCGGACGGAGTTCGAGGATGGCGGTACCGTTCACATTACGCTGGCTCTCGGTCAGCATGGCTTCGATGTCGCGCATCACGGGCTCCAGGTACTGGCTTTCGTGGAGGAACATGCCATACCAGTTGGCCACCTGATCCTTCCAGTACTGCTGCCATTTGCTCAGGGTGTATTTCTCGAGGAAGCGGTGGGCACCGATAATCAGCATGGGAGCGGCGGCTTCGAAGCCCACGCGGCCCTTGATGCCGATGATGGTGTCGCCCACGTGCATGTCGCGTCCGATACCATAGGCCGCACCGATTTCTTCAACCTTCTGGATGGCCTTGATGGGGTCGTCGAAGCGTTCGCCGTTCACGGCCTTCAGTTCACCCTTCTCGAAGGTGAGGCGCAGCTGCTCGGAGCCTTCCTTGGTGCAATGCTTCAGGTAGGCACTCTCTGGTAGACCCTGTGCCGAGTCGAGGATTTCACCTCCGCAAATGCTCGTGCCCCAGATACCTACGTTATAGGAATATTTCAGTTTGGCAAAGTCGGCGGCAAAGCCGTGCTTGTTCAGGTAGTCGATTTCTTCCTGGCGGCTCAAGGCCATGTCGCGGGTCAGGGTGATGATTTCCACACCCGGAGCCATGACGAGGAAGGTCATGTCGAAGCGCACCTGGTCGTTGCCGGCACCCGTAGAGCCGTGGGCAATGGCATCGGCGCCTATCTCGTTGGCGTAGCGGGCGATGGCCAGTGCCTGGAAGATACGTTCGGAGCTGACGGAGATGGGGTAGGTACCGTTGCGCAACACGTTGCCATAAACCATGTATTTCAGGCTCTTCTCGTAGTATTCCTGCGTTACGTCGAGGGTGACATACTTCACGGCACCCAGCTTGTAGGCATTCTCTTCGTTGGTTTTCAGCTGCTCGGCGCTGAATCCGCCCGTGTTGGCACAGGCTGCATATACTTCATAACCTTTCTCCTTGGCCAGATACATCACGGTGAACGAGGTATCCAATCCGCCGCTGAAGGCGACCACTACTTTTTTCTTCTTTGCTTCCATTGTTCAATATGTGTTTATTGTTTTATTTAGATTTTGTCGTCCTCGTGCAAGGCGGGATCGTAGAGCATGGCCGTGCAGATGCAGAACTTGCGGTTCTTGGCCACCAGGATATCGTGGTTGATACAGCCTTCACATCCCTTCCAGAACGCCTCGTCGTCGGTCAGTTCGTTGAAGGTGACGGGCACATAACCCAGTTCGGTGTTCATCTTCATGACGGCCGCGCCGCTGGTAAGACTGAATATCTTGGCCCACGGCCATCGGAGGCGTGCCAGGCGGAAGGAGGCCTGTTTGATACGTTTTGCCAGTCCTATACCCTGGTATTTGGGGTGTACTATCAGACCGGAAGTGGCTACGTATTGCTTGTTGCCCCAGCTTTCGATGTAGGTGAAACCAGCAAATTCATTGCCACAGAGGGCGATGATGGCTTTTCCCTCTTTCATTTTGGTGGCTACATATTCGTGTGTGCGCTCGGCAATTCCTGTGCCGCGTTTCTTGGCGGCTTCCCTTATGGTGTCGAGAATTGTATCCACATAAACTTCATGTGAGGCGTCTGCCACCATCACATCAATTTGTTTATCCATTTCTATCTTATTGTTTTGTTTAAATATTCGGTATGATTTCGGAGAGGAAGGTGCGCACGTCGTCGTGTGAGGTCCGTTCGGCCAGCACCAGCATGATGGTATCGTCGCCGGCGATGGTTCCGAGGATGTAGGGGCATTCGCGGTTGTCGATGTCGTAGGCGATGCTGCTTGCATAGCCGGGGCGGGTACGGATGACGGCAATGTTGTGTGAGAACTGCAACGACACGAATCCGCTGGACATGAGCATTTCGCTTGCGCTCTGGTGGTTGTGGCGCTTGTACATGATGTCGTTAGGGAGTACGTAAACGTATTTCCCATTCGTATTGGCCGCCTTGGCCACCTTCAGCTGCTTCAGGTCGCGCGAAAGAGTGGCTTGAGTCAGTTCAAAGCCTTCTTTCCCTAAAGCTTGGAGAAGTTCTTCTTGTGAGCCGATTTCTTTACTCGAGATAATCATCTTGATGGCGTCTAACCGATTGGCTTTCTTTCTCATTTCTGTATATTTATTCTTAATACGGTGCAAAAGTAGAGATTATTTTTGAAAGAATATGCAAAAATGCATTTTTTTTATGCTTTTATTATTCATGTTTGAGCCTTTAGATATTTTTTATTCTGTTTTATACAGATAAAGGGCAAAAACAATAAGATTACAGCCAAAATATAGAGAAAGATTATAGAAAAAAGAATGTATATTTGCAATATTCAAAAATCTGGTAAACTTTAAGCTAATATTTATACAAAACAGTGAATATGAATAGACGATTGATCGTTTGTTTGTTGGCTTTCGGTGCATGTGGCTTGCTGGAAGCTCAGGAGGTTGCATGGCCGGAAATAACGGTTGAAGCTAAGCCGGGGGCACGTTGGTGGTGGATGGGAAGTGCTGTGGACAAGGCAAACTTGACCCGTAATCTGGAAGAATATGCTTCCGCCGGTATGGGTACGATGGAAATAACCCCCATTTATGGCGTCAAGGGAAATGAAGCGCGTGATATTTCTTTTCTTTCTCCCAAGTGGATGGAGATGTTGAGACATACAGAAAGCGAGGCCGTACGGTTGGGTATGCAAGTGGATATGAATACCGGTACCGGCTGGCCTTTTGGTGGGCCGGAAGTGGCTATTGAGGATGCTGCTTGTCGTTTGCTGATCGAAGAATATCATTTGAAGAAAGGGGAACGCCTGCAGCGGAAGGTAGAAACGACCGATGTTAAGCAACAACCCTATGCTGTTCTCGAACGTTTGATGGCCTTCTCGGATACAGGGGAATGTTTGGACCTTACCAACAAGGTGCGGAACGGAGTGTTGGATTGGAAGGCTCCTAAGGGGAACTGGCGTCTGATAGCGGCCTTTTGTGGCAAAACTTTTCAAAAAGTGAAGCGTGCTGCACCCGGTGGGGAAGGATATGTGATGAATCATTTTTCTCGTGGAGCAGTGGAGCGATACCTGATGCGTTTTGAAAAGGCTTTTGGAGGAAACACCGAAGGGATAACTGGGACGACACCTTATCCGCATACGTTCTTTAACGATTCTTACGAGGTTTATGAAGCCGACTGGACGCAGGGGTTGTTTGACGAATTTCTGGCGCGATGCGGTTACAAATTGGAGGAGCATCTGCTTGAGTTCCTGTCGGAGGGTGATCGGACTGATATGGCGCGTCGTATTATTTCTGATTATCGCGAAACGCTGGGCGAAATGCTTCAGGAGAACTTTACTAGCCAATGGACAGAATGGGCCCATCGTCATGGAGCCAAGACACGCAACCAGGCACATGGATCTCCTGGCAACCTGATAGATTTGTATGCAACAGTCGATATCCCAGAATGTGAAGGTTTTGGTCTTTCCGATTTTGGTATTAAGGGGTTGCGTAAGGATTCGTTGACTCGTCCAAATGATTCCGATCTGTCTATGCTGAAATACGCTTCTTCGGCGGCACACATTGCGGGAAAACTATATACTTCTTCCGAAACATTCACTTGGTTGACAGAGCATTTTCGTACTTCCCTGTCGCAATGTAAGCCGGATATCGACCTGATGTTTGTTTCGGGTGTCAACCATGCTTATTTCCATGGTACTACCTATTCGCCTGCTGATGCTGCTTGGCCCGGATGGAAATTCTATGCGACGGTTGACATGAGTCCTACGAATAGCATCTGGCGTGATGCACCCGCCTTTTTCCAATATATCACACGTTGCCAGAGTTTCTTGCAGATGGGTAAACCAGACAATGATTTCTTGGTATATTTGCCTGTGTATGATATGTGGCAAGAGCAGAACGGTCGTCTTTTGATGTTTGATATCCACAAGATGTCTGAGAGGGCTCCTCGATTTATTGAGGCGGTGCATCGTATCAATGATGCCGGTTATGACATGGATTATATTTCGGATGCTTTCGTTCGTAGCTTGTGTTTCCGTGATGGGAAACTGGAGACATCGGGTGGTGGCAGATATAAGGCATTGGTGGTACCGGGCGTTCGTTTGATGCCTGCGGATGTGCTCGAAAAACTCTGCAAGTTGGCCGGCGAAGGCGCAACGATTGTGTTTTTAGATCAATATCCTGAGGATGTGCCGGGATTCGGTAATCTGGAGAAACGTAGGGAGATATTCAAGGATGTCTGGAGTAGGATGAAACTGATGCAACAGTCAGGCAACGCGCGTATTTTGTTCGGTACGGATTATGCGCAAACCTTGGCACAGACATCTGCAATACCTGAGGAAATGAAGACTCGGTATGGATTGAGCTGCATCCGCAGGAATCATGCGGATGGTTATCATTACTTTATAGCTGCTTTGACGGAGCGGGATACGGAAGCTTGGATCCCCTTGGCTGTAAAGGCTCGTTCGGCGGTCTTTTATAATCCGATGGATGGAACTTCGGGTAAGGCGCGTCTTCGCCAAAAAGATGGCAAAACAGAGGTGTTTATGCAAATGCGTTCGGGTGAATCGTTGATATTGAAGACCTTTACAGAAGAGGATGTACAAATGCAGGCATGGGCATATACCACTCCGATGCAGGATGTGGTTCGCTTGGATGGAAAGTGGAAATTCCGTTTTGTACAAAGTGAACCTGCGGTAACCGATGTGCCCGATTCTGTTGCCTTGGGCTCTTGGACGAATTGTGATTTTGAAGGTGCCCGTACAACGATGGGTACTGCCTGTTACACTGTCTCCTTTAGACTGGATGAGCCCGAAAAAGCAGTCGATTGGGTGCTCTCTTTAGGAGACGTTCGCGAGAGTGCACGCGTTCGCATCAATGGTGTTGACGTCTCTACATTGTGGGCTGTACCTTATCATTGTAAAGTGGGTAAGTATCTGCGCGCAGGTGAAAATGTATTGGAAGTGGAGGTTACCAACCTGCCTGCCAATCGCATAGCCGATATGGACAAACGAGGTGTGGAGTGGCGTATCTTTAAAGACATTAACATCGCGGCGCTTGGTTATAAGAAAGGCAATTATGCTGGTTGGACTCCTATGCCGAGCGGATTGTTGGGGCCTGTGGAGCTGATACCGGTGAAGATTTTGGATAAATAATTTGTATTAGGTATTTGTTTATGCCTCATTTGCTTTAGCCTAAGAGCGTGATTGTCAAATCTAACAGGTTTAGTATCAAAATTGTTACCGCTTGTTGAGGTGTAAACGGTTATTTTTGTATCATCAATAAAAATATAGAACTAATGACCATGAAACAATGTTTTTTCGCAGTTGATTTGGGAGCAACTAGCGGTCGTACTATTTTGGGCAGTTTTACTTCGAATGGTTTGGAAATGGAAGAAGTTAATCGCTTCCCGAATCATCTGATTGAAGTAAACGGGCATTTCTATTGGGATATTTATGAACTCTATCGCAATATCATTGAAGGCTTGAAATTGGCTTCACGCAGGGAAGATGTGGAGGTTGTTTCCATCGGTATCGATACGTGGGGCGTTGATTTCGTGTGCGTAGGTAAGGATGGACATCTTTTGCGCCAACCTTATTCCTATCGCGATCCGCATACAGAAGGAGCGCCAGAAACGTTCTTCTCTCGCATACCTCGGAAGCATGTTTATGAATTGACGGGTATTCAGGTTATGAATTTCAATTCCCTTTTCCAGCTGGATGCGATGCGTCGTGCGGGTGACAGTGCGTTGGCTGCTGCCGACAAGATACTTTTTATCCCCGATGCCTTAAGTTATCTGTTGACGGGCGAGATGGTAACCGAATATACCATTGCGAGTACTGCTCAGCTGGTCAATGCATCAACGCGTAAACTGGAAAGTGAATTGTTGCAAGCAGTGGGGCTTACGGAATCTCACTTCGGACGCTTTGTCTATCCGGGCGAGAAGGTGGGCGAATTGTCGGCCGAAGTGCAACGTATGACTGGTCTGGGTGCTGTTCCTGTAATTGCCGTGGCTGGGCACGACACAGCTTCTGCCGTTGCTGCGGTCCCCGCGCAAAGTTGCCATTTTGCTTATCTGAGTAGTGGTACCTGGTCATTGATGGGTATAGAGGCAGATGCCCCTATCATAACTCCTGAGACAGAAGCGTTGAACTATACCAATGAGGGCGGTGTGGAAGGTACTATTCGTTTCTTGAAAAATATTTGCGGCATGTGGCTGCTGGAACGTTGCCGCCTGCAATGGGGCGAGACTTCCTATCCTGAACTAATAGCGGAAGCCAATGCCTGCGAAGCTTTCCGTAGCTTGATTTATCCAGACGATGCTTCGTTTGCCAATCCTTCGGATATGGAGCAGGCCATTAAGGACTATTGTAAGGCTACCGGCCAGCCTGTACCTGAGACACGTGGACAGATTGTACGTTGTATTTTCGAAAGCCTCTCATTGCGTTATCGTCAGGTACTCGATGATTTGCGTGCCTTGTTCTCTAGTCCGATAGATACGTTACATGTGATAGGCGGGGGAAGTCGTAACGACTTGTTGAACCAATGGACATCCAATGCCGTAGGCATCCCTGTGGTGGCAGGACCATCTGAGGCGACCGCTATCGGAAATATCATGTTGCAGGCCATCTCGGCGGGCAAGGCTCAGGATGTTCCTTCCATGCGTAAGCTGGTAGCAGCCTCCATTCCCTTGAAGACTTTCCAACCTCAAGATGCTTCTGTCTGGAATGACGCATACGCTCAATTCAAGCGTATCATACGATAATGACTATAATATAATTATAAATAAAAATAAGATAAAACCATGAAAGAAGAACTGATTGTAAAAGCTTATGAAGTGGCCAAAGAACGTTATGCGGCCATCGGTATGGATACAGACAAGGCAATGGATGCCTTGCAGAAAGTACAACTCTCCCTGCATTGCTGGCAGGCGGACGACGTGACTGGTTTTGAGTCGGCGGGCGAATTGACAGGTGGTATTCAGGCTACTGGTAATTATCCTGGCAAAGCACGCAATATTGAGGAACTTCGTCAGGATGTCTTGAAAGCTGCCAGTTATATCCCAGGTAACCATCGTTTGAATTTGCATGAAATCTATGGTGACTTTGGTGGTCAGTTCGTGGATCGTGATCAGGTAGAACCCAAACATTTTGAAAGCTGGATGCAATGGGCGGCCGAACACAACATGAAACTTGACTTCAACTCCACTTCCTTCTCTCATCCGAAAAGTGGCAGCTTGTCTCTTTCCAATCCTGATAAGTCTATCCGTGATTTCTGGATTGAGCACACAAAACGTTGTCGTGCCATTGCCGAAGAGATGGGTAAGCGTCAGGGCGATCCCTGTATCATGAACCTGTGGGTACACGATGGCAGCAAGGATATTACTGTCAATCGCATGAAGTATCGTGAAATCCTGAAGAACTCGCTGGATGAAATTTTTGCCACTGAGTACAAGAATATGAAGGATTGTGTAGAATCTAAAGTATTTGGTATTGGCTTGGAAAGCTACACCGTTGGTTCAAGTGATTTCTATACAGCTTATGGTGCAAGCCACAACAAGATTGTGACTTTGGATACCGGTCACTTCCATCCGACAGAAAGCGTAGCCGACAAATTGTCTTCCTTGCTGTTGTTCATCCCCGAGGTAATGCTCCACGTTAGTCGTCCTGTGCGTTGGGATAGTGACCACGTAACCATCATGAATGATGATACGCTGGATTTGTGTAAGGAAATCGTACGTTGCGATGCGCTGGATCGTGTACACATCGGTTTGGATTATTTCGATGCAAGCATCAACCGTATCGGAGCTTACGTCATCGGTAGTCGTGCTACTCAGAAGTGTATGCTTCAGGCTTTGCTGGAACCGCTGGATACGTTGCGTAAGTATGAAGCCAACGACCAGGGATTTGAACGTCTCGCTCTGTTAGAGGAAGCCAAGTCGTTGCCTTGGAATGCAGTTTGGGACATGTTCTGCCTGAAGAACAATGTACCTGTAGGTGAGGAGTTCATCGCAGAAGTAGAAAAATATGAAGCGGAAGTTACTTCCAAACGTAATTAACAGATGTCGTAGGATGGGGCAAGTGTCGGAAGGCGCTTGTCCCTTTCTGCTGAATGCAAAAAAGGGAATAGCATGAATACATTGATAGGATTGTTGATTATAGCGATTGGCAGCTTCGGGCAGAGTAGTTCGTATGTGCCCATCAATAAAGTGAAGAACTGGTCTTGGGAGAGCTTCTGGCTCGTTCAGGGAGTTTTTGCTTGGTTGGTTTTCCCCTTGTTGGGGGCGTTTTTGGGCATACCTGCCGGAGGTAGTCTGCTGGAGTTGTGGAGTTCGGGTGGTGCAATTCCTGCCATTGTCTATGGTATTCTTTGGGGGGTAGGCGGATTGACCTTCGGGTTGAGTATGCGTTACTTGGGAGTCGCTTTGGGGCAAAGTATCTCTTTGGGTACTTGTGCGGCTTTCGGCACTTTGTT
>DXAV01000042.1 GCA_019116805.1 Candidatus Bacteroides merdavium
GGGAAAGATTTCAGAGTTTTCCGGTCATAATCCTGCAAAATCAGCTTCTTTGTCTGACTTGGCTGAAAACGCGAACCGACATTCGTATTTATCATCACGGTTACACTGTACAATAAATAGGCCTGGCTCCACTCGGAATTGGCATAACGAATGTCTTTCAACAGATTCCCATCGAAATCATACGACAAAAACCTACTGGTGTACCCATCCGTCACATACACTATCCTGTTTTTTTCATCCAGTTGCAACGGAGCATTCAGATTCACATACTCTCCGGGGCCTTGTCCTTTGCGCCCAATCTGACGAAGAAATTTACCGGAAGTATCATACATGAAAATATGCTCACCGCCCAACAAAAACAAGAAACTATCGCATTGCTGTACATCATGTATGAGAAAATCGCGAAAAAGCGGCTCATCATCCAGCTTCACAAAGCGCACACCGGAGGCTATGGATGACAGATTGTTATCATACTTGCCTATTTCATTATAGAAAGGCACGTGCTTGTCGGCAGGGCGAATATTTACATTCGCTGCCACATCTGCAACAGGAATAGTATCCTTATCAATTCCTGCAGCAGATTGCTTTTTACCCGAACAGCTTACGAATAAAAAGATGCAACATAGCGACAATAAAAAATAGTTCATATCTCGGTATTTTAAGTATTAGTAAAATGTAATGTGCAGAGCATCTATGCATAACTTGATAAGAAGGCACTGCAACATCACAAATATTAATTAGCACAAGTATTCTTGCTTCCAATTCGCATTTGCATTCCCTTTCGTACTTGAAGAATCTTTAGACGCGGATGACGCAGATTCATTATCTTTATTAACTCTGATTATCTGCCATCTAAATTTATCAATCAGCGGCATCCGCGTCTAAAAAATTAATGCCCGGCATAGTATAAACTAAATATCAACATCTACTTAATTCAAAGATTTTATACTACGAAGTTAGAAGCCTCCATCAACAATCACAAGGAAATGAAGAAAAAAATTGTACTCAATGTTGTATTCACCTTGCAGGAATAGTACTCATATTTGTACTCAATATATCATCTAATAAACTTATAATGAATGAATAAAATCATCCCAGTCCTTAGGACTTTTTCGACTACTGTCCAGCAGGCGTTCCGCCATTCTTTTACGTTTCGTACTGATGGTTTGCACACTAATTCCTTCCAGCAGTATACCGATTTGGGACGGAGTAAAACCTGCCTTCAGCAATAGGCAGATTTGCCACTCCGTCTGCTGGAAATGATAATCCAGGCTTTTCAATTTCTGCAAAAAGCTATCGTCGCATTTTTGGATGGTCTCTTCCAATTCTTTCCACTCTTGCTTGGACACTTTTACTTTACCTTGATGAGATAATAGTAGTTTTTTCTTTAATGCCTTATAAATAGAGTTTTCTTGTACGTCACTCAGCTGCTCTTCCTTAAGCATCCGGAATGCAGTCATCTGTCGCTGTAGTTCAAGAATGTTGTTTTGGAGTTCTTCTTCTCTCGCCTTGCCCTGCTGCCGTTCTTCGGCCAAATTGTTTTCTAAAACGTGGATTTTCCGTCCATACTCCCTTTGTTGTTTACGATGGTCATCCTCCAGTTTATCTTTCCATTGTCTCCATTTCTTCAAACAAGTCACCCAAATCTGACGATTTTGCCGCTGGAATTCCCGATAAAGGATAAAAACGAGCAAGCAACCAATCAAACAACACGACAAAATCAACAGATTTTTGGTCTGATTAGTATATGCTTGCTGCATACGGGCACTCTCGCGTTCACGAAGCCCATAATTATACAAAGAATGCATACGGGCAACCGATTCTGTTTGGGTGAGGTATTGTACCGAATCTGCACACCTCAAATAGATTTCCTGCGCTATAGCCACTTGCTTCCGATCCATAACGGGGGCAACCTGCCGCATCAGATAACGGGCAGCCACTTCCTTGTCATAAATGTCGCCATTATCAAACAGCATCTTATAATAATAGGTGGCAGAATCCTGCCGACCTAAGGCTTCATAATAATAGGAACTGATTGCATAAGCCGCATTCCGGTTTTCACCGGAGAGGGCTGTAAAGTCATGCGGCAAATAAGTATAAACCGAATCATAAATCTCCCTGTCCAAATAGTAACTGGCCATTTGGATATTCATTAACTGAATCAATTCCTGATCCCCCCATTTTATGCTCCACTGATGCGCCTGAGTATAATAAGGTTGCACACTGTCATTTTGCCCCAAACAACGGTGTGCATAAGCAATATCCCGCAAACTGTATATCACTCCTAACGTATCATTCAAATGCTCCGAATAGCACAGGCTCTGCTTATACATTTCCAACGCATCTGCATACATACCCTGGCGAGCAAACAGCATCCCCATCTGCGAAACTACCCTACTACGCAAGTCCGTCATCGCCCCTTCGGGCATCACTTCCAACGCCTTGCCGAAATAATCCAACGCCTGCGGCGCATCACCCAGGTCGCTGGCCACGCGGCCTGCATAATAATACGCTTCCGGCAGGTGGCGGCGGTCATCCCGCTTCTCGTAATAGTGCAACACGGCCTGTATCAGACTGTCCGACGTATGGGGCATATAGGCTTTGTCCTGCGCCTTGATGCACAACAAGTCATAATACATCCGCACGCCTTTCCGTTCCTGTTCCATCCGGGGCCGTAGTGAATCCAGCCATTCCAATGCCCGTTGCGGATCGGCTGCACACAGGCTGTCCGCCACCAAGAGTGACTGCGGATAGTGCCCGGGGCGGCAGGAAACCAGCAGGAAAAACAACACTGCCAGCGCGACAGCCAGCTTTGTTCCTTTGCCGAGCCGCGCCGGGTCATACTTCGTATAGTGTAATGCCGGGATGGATGTCATAGCCATATCTTTGTCAATTGTTTGCGCAAATTTACAGAAAAATGACGATTGTCCAAAATGAAGAGAAAGAGGGAGGATAATGGTTAATGGATAATGATTAATGGTTAATACGTAGCAAAAAAGGGCATACACAGGCTATTAATCATTAATCATTAATCATTAATCATTAATCATTAATCATTAATCATTAATCATTAATCATTAATCATTAATCATTAACCATTAACCATTAATCATTAACCATTAATCATCGACTTACTTAGAGGTAAAACATATGGAGTTCCCAAACAACATATTATCAATATTTTACTTTGTATTTTCTTATGTTTTCCCGTAATGGCTGCACGGTTTCTGTTCCCATATTTCCGGATGAGCCATGAATAAGACTTGAAAGAGACCAGAAAGAGACCAAAAAGAGACCAGAAAGAGAGGAAAAGCGAAGGAGAAAAGTCAAACCGGGCGATTTGGCGGATTTTCAAGCTTTTTTTGCGGGTCTTCCGCCTCCTTTCCCTGCTTCGCCGCTCTGTGCGCACGAGAATGACCCGGACGGATTCGGGCGGTCCGTCAATCCTTTCCGACAGTGCGGAATGCAGGCAGTTGTGCGAAAATATGATTAAATATAATGGTAAAAATATATAAGATGAGCGGGTGGTGAATATTGTATATGACAGAAGTTATACTAGGCGCGGGCTTAATTTGTGCATTTTCACGTCAGTTACCACGACCCAAATGCACAAATTCACCACGCGTAAAGTATAGCAAGTCCGGTCTGAAACCGACCAGAATTTTTAATACTAAACTCATCAAAGAACTCTTTGGCTTTGTGGCGGAAGCCGCTTAGCCGATATGTCAAATTTTTAACAGACTATTATATTGTATTTTCTCACCAGGAATTAAAAGAAATCAGACGGAGGTATCGCTTCGCACGGGGGAGTTAAAGGCCAATACCACATTGCATGGATGACGCCAATCGCCGGACCAACTATCGGCCTATAACCCCCTCTAACTCCTTATAACTCCCTCCCATTCCTCAAAGATAAATTTTCATCTAATTCGACTTACTTACAAAATATAATTGTGCATTTTCCCTCCATTCCCTTGCACATCCGGAATATTCTTGATATCTTGCCCACAAAAAACAGAATCCCAAACGAATCATGAAAATACTCCATACGGCCGATTTGCATTTGGGGCAAATCATCTATCAGAACTATGAGCGGACGGATGAGCACATGCATTATTTCGCCCAACTGGAGCGACTGTGCCGCGAAGAACAGCCCGACGCACTGATTGTAAGCGGTGACGTGTTCGACATCCAGCAACCATCCGCCGCTACCTGGAAAGCTTTCACCGACCATTTCGTACGCCTGCACCGGACGTGCATGGACATGCATATAGTCATCATCGCCGGAAACCACGACTCCGCTTCCCGCATCCAGTCGCATAATGCCGTCTGGAAATTGGCAAACGTGCACCTGACAGGCACACCGCCGCCTGCCAACTTCGCTTCTCTGGACGGATGGCAAGAACAGTTTGTCATCAGGCTGACAAACGGATACATCATCGCACTGCCCTACATGACGGGCGAACGCACCCTCATGACACAGACCCTGCTTGACTATGTGGCGGCCGACAACACCGGGAACAAACCGGTCGTCATGACCGGACACCTGACCGTGACAGGCTGCGACCTGACCGGACACGACATGGACATCGGGAATATCCGCACACAAGCAGCCGAAAGCCTGGGCAAGGGATACGACTATATGGCTTTGGGACATATCCATAAGCCACAAACCATCGGCCACGAGGCCGACTGCATGGAAACAGAAGTCACTTACCCCGCTCCCGTCATACGATATGCCGGAAGCGCACTGCACGTAAGTTGCGACGAAACTTATCCACACACCATCAGTGCCGTTGACATCGACCGGCACGGAGGCAACGTACGCATACGCCAGTTCCGTATCGACGAACTGCGGCATTTCCATGTCTTGCCCTCCTGCCATGCTTCGTTTACCCATGCCGAAGATGCCTTGAACGGTATCCGCCGGTTCGCCGAAGAAAACGGCCGCGGATACATACGCTTACAGGTGGACCAGGCGACAGCGCTTCCCTCCGACTTTACCCAGACGGTTTATTCCATCATCGAACCTTATCAAGGCGAGGTGCGCTACAACCCGAAAATCCTGTGGACAGGCACCCAAGAAAACGATACAGACGAAACAGTAAAGCCTAAGTTTGAAGTGGCGGAAATCCAGCAAATGACCGATCCGCTCGTCTTTATCGAGAAAACCCGGCAACAATATCCCGAACTCGACATGAATGAAGTGCGTGAAGCCTTTACAGAAATTGAAGCGGAAATGAAACGCATGGCGGAAGAAGAAAATGCATCACGCAAACGGACGGCAAAGAACAGCTTTAATGTAAAGGAGTTAAGGAGTTAAGAAGTTAAGGAGTTGAGAAGTTAAGGAGTTAAGCCGATAGTAAGTCAATGAGCTGTATATTATATAGGAGTTAAGGAGTTAAGCCGATAGTAAGTCAATGAGCCGTGGACACGGAAAGTATTGGCTTAACTCCTTAACTTCTTAACTCCTCAAAAAAACCAATAACAGACATATCCCTACGAATTATGAAAATCAAAGAACTACATATACGCAATATCGCTTCCATTGAAAAAGGAGACATCGATTTCGAGAACGGGCTGCGGGATGCCATCAGTGGCGAGAAGGCTCCCCTCTTCCTTATCAGCGGAGATACGGGCGCAGGCAAAACCGTCATTTTAGACTGCATAGCGATGGCGCTTTACAAAAAGACTCCACGCATAGAGGGGGTGGCAAACTCCACTAAAAACGATTATGTCAATGCAGAAGGAGAAACGCTACGGGTTGCCAGCCTGGAACAATACACCCGCTTGGGCATATCCGAACGCGATGAATGCTACAGCGAAGTAAGATTCGAAGGCAACGACGGCATCAATTATCATGCCCGGCTCTCGCTCGGCATGCAGCGTGGACGCAAGTTGCTAAAGCACCGTTCGCCCAAATGGGAAGTGAAGAAAGGAGATGCCGACTGGATAGCAGGCACCACAGAAGTGGCCAACACCATCCTGCAAGCAGTAGGACTTACGTTCGAACAGTTCGGACGCATGGCCATGCTGGCGCAAGGACAATTCGCCACCTTCCTCACCGGAAACAAGACAGAACGCGAAGCCATCCTGGAGCAACTGACCAATACGGAACGCTTCTCGAAATATGGAGCCGCCATCAAGAATCTTTTCGACCGGGCCAAAACAACCTGCGCACAGATACAAACCGAATATGACACCGAGAAAGCACATATCTTGGAGAAAGAAGAAAAAGAAACACTCATAACGGAACAAGCCCGGTTGGAAGCCGAAAAGAAAGACCTGGAAACAAAAATCCGGCAAAACGAAGAAAGACTCACACTGACCACCACCTTAGAGAAATGCCGCAAAGACAAAGCTTCCGCCCAACAGGCATTGGAACAACTGGAAGAAACCGCAAACAGCGAAAGCTACCGGGCAGACACCGCCCTTGTAAACGGATGGGACCACACAACCGTACAGCGGCGCACCTATACAAGAATGAAAGAGGCTCATGAAAAAAGAGAAGAAGCCTTGGCGAAAGAACCGTTACACCGCAGCCTGTTCAACCAACTTTCTGCTGACCTTGCCCTGCGCAAGCAAGAAATGCGCCTGCAATCGGATGCCATTGAAAAGTCAAACCAATGGATGGCGGCACATCAACACGAGGAAGAAATCTACGGAAGAAGTGGTGAAATCATTCAGAAAATACACCAATACGAAGACCTGTTAAAAAATATACAAGAACTGGCAAGCCAAATAGAAGCCGAAAACCGGAAAACAAGCCCTCTGAAAGCAGCGGCGGAAGAGAGCCGGCTGGCCGTTGAGAAAGCCACTTGCGAGGTAAACGCAAAGCAGCAAGCAATAGACACGCTAAGCAGGCAGCGTGAAGCCATGAATCCCGCCTCTATCAACCAACTGCTGGAACAAGCCAACCAAACCTATGTATCGGTAAGGCAGTTGCAGCAAACCCTGCAAGCCATCGAAGCCGCTACAGCCGAAACAGCCAGACTGGAAAAAGACATCGACGAACAGGAAAAGAACCTGGCCTCCCTGCACGAAGAAGCCAGGAAAACGGAAGAAGCTCTGCGCTCCGCCAAAGAGAAAGACGAAAAAGCGAATAACCTGCTTCACACCATGCGGACAAGTCTGGAGGAACACCTTGTTACCTTGCGCAAACGGCTCATAACCGAACAAGCAGACACCTGCCCCTTGTGTGGCCAACACATCGGACACATACACCCGGATGAAGACTTCAAAACCGTATTGACCCCACTGGAAAAAGAAAAAGCCGCAACCGGAGAAGCACTGAACCGGGCAAACAAGGTAAATGAGGAAGCCAAAAGGAGACTCAACACCGCATCCGGAATCTTCCAGACACAAAAAAGACAACTTGCCGAACAGCAAAAGAAAATAGCCACGGCGAAAGAAAACGCCCTGCACACAGCCCTGCAATCAGACATGAACCCGGCATTACCCATGATGCCACAAGTAGAGACGACTATCAAAAACACAGACGAAACCATCCGACAACTCAAGGCAAAACAGCAGGAAGCCGAAGAGTTGCAACGCCGCATCCATCGCTTACTGGAAGAGAAAAGACCGCTGGACGCAACCAAAACCACAGCCGACCAGACCAAAGTGCAAGCCGACAAAGCACTGGACGTACACACACAACGGCTGCATCAGCTGAATGAACGAAAAGAAGCGGAAGAACAAAACGCCTCTCTCCTCGCCTCCGACCTGACAACTCTGTTGGCCCGCCTCATGCCCGACTGGCAACAAGACACTGCCGGAACCAGACAACAACTGGCACTTGCCTCCCATGAATACAACAACCGGAAGAAGGAACTGGATGCCGCCACCCAACGCTTGCTGACCATGCAGACAACAACAACCGCAATAGACAGTGCCCGGACCCATATCCTTCGCCTCCATGCCGACTGGGAAATGCCTGTCGTTCCAATGGCATACACCTGCCGCAACATAAACGACGAATGGACCCGGCTGTTCGCCCAGACAGACGCAACCGCCCAAGAAATCCAGGAATGCACCCATATCTGTACCGATTGCAGAAACACCCTGAATGAATATTACCAGACATCGGGCACCACAGAAGCTTCGCTCATTGCCTTGATGGAAAGAGAAAACGAACTGCTGGAGGCCCGCCAACGTATCAATCTCCTTCAGGCAAGCATCACTTCACGCCGTGACGCCATCGCCACCGCACAAAAGCAACAAGCCGAAGCAATGGAGAAACTGGGTATCCGTGAAGAACAAGCCATTCCCGATCTCACATCCCTGCAAGAAGAAAGGACAAGGCTCGCCCAGACACGAGACCAATTGCTAAACGCCCTGGCTACAGCGAACAGCAAGCTGGAAGAAGACAAACGCAACCAGAACAAATTCAACCTGATAGCCGCAAAACTGGAAACCGCCCAAAAGAATCTGGCCAAGTGGGACCGGTTGCATGCACGTTTCGGCGGGACCCGCTTCCGCACATTGGTACAGTCATACATCTTGCGCCCGCTTCTCAACAACGCCAACATCTACCTGGCGCGCATCACCGACCGCTACAAACTGACCTGCAGCGAAGAAAACGAACAACTCGCCATCTTGGTGCTCGACCGTTACAACAAAGACCAGGTGCGCAGCGTAACAGTGCTCTCAGGAGGCGAACGGTTTATGATTTCGTTGGCCTTATCGTTGGCCCTTTCCTCGCTGAACCGTCCCGATATGAACGTAGACATCCTTTTTATTGACGAAGGTTTCGGCACACTGGATGAAAAAAGCCTCGACTCCGTCATGTCTACCTTGGAACGCTTAACGGAGATTGCCGGACAAAACGGACGGCGTGTCGGCATCATATCCCATCGAGAAGAACTGGACGAACGGATCAATGTACAAATCCGCGTCGTCAAGAAAGGAGAAGGACGCAGCCGCATTGAATTGAGCGGAACAATGCCCGGATAGGATGTCCGTGATTGGCCAAAAAAGTGCCGTCACGGCTTACACCGGACGGCACTTTTCATTGTCAAACCCAAATTATCGGAATCTTTTTAAAAGAACAGATAACGCAAATCCTTCACGCCAGCCTTCAAATACAAGTCATTCAACAGCTGGGTAGACAGACGGGCATGCAGAGAGGATAACGTCTGCATCTCCGTTTCTTCATTATATTCTTCTTTCGACTTATCTTTCGCATAGGTCTGCAACACGAATACGCCTCCGTTGCCTTTGATAGGCTGGCTCAGCTGATTGAGCTCGCTGGCGGAAGCATAGGCACCCACCAAGGGTTCGCTGCTGCGCAAAGAAGGAACATAAGCGGGAGCCGCGAAGGTCACCATTTTCACAGAATCACTAACCGCATTGGCCATTCCCTTGTACTGGTCCAGCGAAGAAGCTCCGGCAGCCTGCATGTCGGCCATAATCTTCTCGGCTTTCTTATCACGCATCAGCTCAAAACGCAGCTGGTTCTGCACCAAAGCCAAGGGGCGATAACCTTCCGGAATCACGGCAGATACGCCAACCATCAGCATGTGGTCATTGTCACCACACTCGAACAGTCCGGATACCTCGCCCGGCTCAGCGCTGAATGCCCAACGCAAGGCTTCCTTCGTATCGCGGATGCCGCCGATGCCGTGCTCACGGCTTTGCAAGTCGTTACGCTCCAACAGTCTGTAGCCTGCATCTTCCGCATTGGCCACCATCTTTTCCAGCGTATTATTCGTAGCAATGAACTGACTGAAGTCGTTATAGGCCTTGTTGTAAGTCTCCTTGCTGAATTCCACCGTACGCTTGACGACAGCTACCTTATACTTATCCACCGGGGCTTTCTTGTCCGTCACTTGCAGGATGACGTTGCCTTGTCCCAAAGCCAGGTTCTTCAACTCATTCTCCTTGCTGCCGGTTATCGCCTGAATGTATTTCAAGAAGTCATTGTCAATGGAATAACCTTCATAATTGCGGGAAGAAAGCCAAATCTGCTCACCGGTCTGGCCATACTTCTTTGCCAGTTCGGCAAAGTCCGCCCCACCTTTGAGCGCATTATAGATGCTATCCGCCAAAGCCTGAGTACGTGCCGGCGTATCGCCCACCACCTGAATCTGGCGGTATTGGACGGAGTCGGCCATGGAAGCTTCACCCAATTTCTTGAACGTGTTCAACGTATTGTCAGCAGCGTTATAATAAGGACCGAACACGTCACCCGTAGCCACCGAATCCAAACGGGCCACTACATCTGCAGGCAGCGCGCGCGCGGTCTGGAACAAATCCACATAAGGTACATCGGAACCCGTGGAACGGACAAACGTAAGATAGTCCTTTACATCGCCGGCCAACGTGGAAGTATATTCCTGCATTTCTTCCTGCAAGGCTGCACGGTCCTCATCGCTTGCAGTCACCTGCACGTCGATATAACGGATGTTGCGGGTTTCCACATATTGGCGGTACTGCTCTTTCTTCTTTTCATAAGCGGCTTTCAGGTCTGCTTCGGAGATGTTGATCGTAGAATCGGACACGGAAGAATAAGGAATGCCAGCCAACAGCAAATCAGACTGATTGACACGGGCTTCGTAAGAGTTCTGTGCCTCTACCGGATTGGAAATAAGCGCATTGCCCACCAAAGCCATATATTTTTCTGTCAGACGGTTCTGCAGCAGTTGCTTCTCCACATACGACCAGTAACGATACAACCGCTGGTATTCCTCCGGAACCTGGGCGGCATTCATCTTGGAATAATTCACCAGGAACATGTTCAGCATGTCCTTGTCGAAAAGACCCGTCTGCGGATTGCGGAACGGCAAGCGTTGCAACAACGGATGCGCCCCGGCATTGACAATCGCCTTCAATTCTTCATTCGTCACGGTCAGGCCCAGCTTCTTGGCCTCTTTCTCAATCAGCTTGTTGTTCACATAGTCCTGCCAGGCACGGTCTTGGACTTGACTGATTTGCTCATCGGGCAGCGAATTGACATTATATTCCATCTTCGCCGCTTCCGTGTATTCCTCCACGAGCGCCTGATACTCTTGGGCAGAGATATCCTCCCCGTCCACTTCACCTACATCTTGCGACTGGTGCGGCTGCATCACTTGCCAGGCATCACCTGCAATGAAAGCAAACAAGGCCAGACCTACCGCAATCACCAACAATGGTCCTTTGGACCGAATCTTTTGTAATGTTGCCATTTTAAGTTAAAAACGATTTATTATTTGTTACTTATTTCTCTACTTTTCAATTTAGCGCACGAAGATACAAAAAATGCAAATATACTTCTACTTATCCGTCAAAAAAATGCATCCAAAAGGCTTATTCCATCACTTTCAGACGCACAAGCTCTATTTTTGTAGCGGTTACACGCAATATTTTAAACCGATAACGGCCGATGTCCACCACCTCATGCAGTTTCGGAAAATTCTGATAACAATTCAATATCAGGCCGCCGACCGTCATGTAATCGTCCGACTCCGGCAGGTCCAGCCCCAAGGCTTCGTTCACTTTCTCTATCTCCAGACGGGCCGAAAGCACATATTCGTGTTCACCCACCTGCTTGCAGACGTAAGAGACATTGTCATGTTCGTCCTCAATATCACCGAAAATTTCTTCCACCAGATCCTCCAATGTCACAATGCCCGTCATGCCGCCAAACTCGTCCACCACCACAGCAATGGTCTTCTTCTGCTGCATGAACAGCTTCATCAGCTTATGGGCCGGCATGGTCTCGGGCACAATAGGAACGGGTTTCACACAAAGCCGCCAATCGGTGGGGTTACGGAACATCTCCGATGAATGGATGTAGCCAATCACATTGTCGATGGTATCCTCGTACACAATAATCTTGGAAAGCCCCGACTCCACGAACTGACTCTGCAGCTCGTCCAACGAAGCCGTCACCTCCACGGCCACCACCTCCGTACGGGGCACTATGCAATCGCGGATTTTCACATTGGAGAAATCCAAGGCATTCTGGAAAATGCGCACTTCGGCGTCCAGTTCCTGTCCGTCGTCCACCTCTTCCAGACCTTTCTGTACGTAAGCATCCAGATCTACCTTGCTAAAAGCTTTGTCCCGCCCTTCCCTATCCACACGAATGCCAAAGACCCGCAGAGACAAGCGCGAAAGGGTGGTCAGCAGCCAAGCCAGCGGCCACAACAGCCAATGGCACAACAACAAAGGGAGAGAGAAAATCCTAAGCCACCGGTTAGAATTAAGCTTGGACAGATTTCTGGGCAAGAACTCACCCGCCAGCAGAATGAACAAGGCGGCCACCAGCACCTGCGTCAACAACAAGAAGAAAGGATTGACGACGATACCCGCCGGCAAGACACCAGTTACCCATACCGCCGACAAAATGCCGTAGACCACCAACGCCAAAGTACCGCCCACTATCATGGTGGACACGAAACTGCCGGGGTGATGCAAAAAATATGAAATGATTCTGTGGCTCAGCCAAGTGCGCTTTCCGACTTCAAAACGCACCTTGTCCATCGACGTAAACGCGACCTCCGTTCCCGAAAAGAATGCGAAAAGCAGCACAGCTAGCAGTAAATATCCCAATATGCCCATCTGCAATTATTTTGGTAACGTATCGGTCCGTATATACAGCGTATCCGTCTCCACAGAGAGCGTATCGGACTGCAACGTGTCGGAAACCGCCGTATCTTCCTCATCCACGTAGATAATGCCTTCCGGCTTATACACCGTGTAGACTGTCATCTCCTGATTGGATTCAAAACCACGCCCCGTGATAATCCGGTCCGGCTGCTCAATGCGGATGAACTGGTCGGAATAGACGCGCTTCTTGCGCTGGTCCCAATACAACAGGTCCGTATCGAACTTCTCGCCTTTCAGATTCCGGATATGCACATTCCTCACCAATTTCCATAATTCTTCTTTATTATAGAAATAGGCCGTATCTGCCTCGATGCTCGCCTCTATGCGAAACAAAGTATCGAACTTCTCCAAATATACCCCTTTCTCAAAGGCCCAATAGGGAGGATTCTTACGGTCGAACACCTTCCACTCCTCCGTATTGATGCGATAACGTATCAGTCCGGAGTCCGAAATCAGCGTAGTCACGCCCCGTGTGTCCATCACCGGCACAGAGTCACGCTCAGTAATGGCCTCGCCCATGGTCTTCCGGCTTCCGGAGCATGCCCCAAGCACAGTCAGCAGCGCCAGGGCTGCCAGGATTCCCACGCCACTCCTTATTTTCAGCGATGTTTTCATACCCACAGGCTTACTGCCGCATCAATCTACCTTACGTTTGAAGAACCAGCGTTCATTGAACGTGATGCCTATGCACAGACGTAAAGTGTTCTCATCAAGGAAAGCCGCATGACTGCCCTGCGTACGGACATACTGGCCGGACACAGTGACAATCGAACGGGTTCGAGGTACAGGCAGACCAAAGCCGACACTCACGCCATACTCTGTGGCTGCACGCATGCCATCTATCTTATAATAAGGCTTGGAATAATAACCGCCTACACGATACTTGATACGGCTCAAGTAGTTGCGCCCTATCGGATTGGGAATGAGTTCCGCTCCCAAAGAAAGCTTCACACGCTTGCAGAAGACATCCTTACGGCCTTCATAAGCCGCTTCGTCCCAGTTTTGCAGCATACCGTCGGCTGCTACCGTCAACCGCTGGTCGTACACATAGGCCAAGCCTACTCCCCACGTGGTCGGAATGCCAAAGTCTCCCTCAATGGGAGTCTCGCTGACCGTGGCATTTTCGTCAGTACCGGTCTGGCGATACTCATAGGAATCGCTATTCAGCGTATGCCCCGGCGAGAAGACGGCACCCAGCGTCACCGCGTGCTTCTTGCCGAATTGCTGGGTATATTGCGCGCCCACGTCGAGCTTGTAACTCTTGATGCTCACGTCCGTAGAAACAATGGTAGAAAACATGGCCGAGTTGTAGGGGAAACTCAGCGTACGTGTGCGCGTCACGCCTCCCCAAAGGTAAGAGATATTGGCACCTACCGAAAGGTTCTTGAAGATTTTGAAGCCGGCACCGATATACAACTGATGCAAACCGCCATCGCCCGTATAAGTAACGGAGCTGGAAGACGTCTGCGACTCCGGATCTTCCCGGGACTCACTCAAGCTATATCCGACATTGGCATAAGGCAGCAAGCCGAGGCTGATGCCCGCCCACTTGGCGGCACGGAACTGCATGGTGATATAGTCGAAACTGGAATTCTTGGCATTCAACTTCTGCACCCCATTGCTGAAATTGGTGTTTTGCAGCGAAATGCCGCCATCAAAGATGAACGTCAGCGAGTCTACGGCCGAATAAGACGCCGGATTTGCAAAGTTTACCTGAAACTTGTCCCGCAAGGCGTAGGCCACGCCTCCCATACCCTTGCTATTAGCCGATCCTTGGTCTGCCAACTGTCCGTAACCATACCGTGTGTACGGCGAATTTGTATTGTTCTGAGCCACCGCTGCCCCGGATAACATCGTGAGCAAGAGCGCCCCAAGCGTATGCCTGAACCTAATCATTCTTCTATTCAACTGTCTATTAATCTTTCTATCATTAGAAAACTGCCTGCAAAGATGCTACTTTTTATGCTTGTATCAAAAATAAAAGCCTGACTTGGGCGTTAAAAAAACAAAAGAAGAGGATGGAACGGCTACGGTTCTTGTGGAGAATCCATCACAATTTCGCCTGTCAGTTCCATTATCGGCGACACAATTTCCAGCAAATAGGGGTATTGATTGGCATTCGCAATGGTAAAGGACATGCCATCACAAATATCAATACCATGTTCATGCAAGACAGCATTTCCTTCATGATCCTCAAGAACATATCCTTTCGGCAGGAAAGTAACTTCGAGAGACCGGAATGGCTGTATTGGAAAGAGTTCTTCACCATGAAGAAAGGGAAGAACAAAAGCTGTTCCAACACCTGAGGACTGGCGAGTTTGCAGTTATGCCGTTTCTCGATTCCTATGCCAGAGAAATCGAGTTTCAGGCGGGAGATTGTACCGATTATACAATTAATTGCCCTGTTACCATCATTTTGGAGGAAAATGAGTCTATTCCTGAAGTAATATGTTTATCTTTGCCATGGCTTTTAGTATGGAACCCTTTTTGATAGCGCTTTAAAATATTCATTTTCTATGAAATACAGAGCTAAAAGCTATATTCTTACTTGCGAAACTTAAATTTAATATAACAAATTGAGACAGTGAAAAAAATAATACAATTACCCGTTGGCGGAATTAAAGGCATAAAACTTTTATGAACCCGTTGGCGGAATTATAACCAATATGCACTTTATCTGTCGGTCCATTGTACGGCTTTGCGGGCGGCTATCTCCGCTTTTGTCCAGAGATATCTCCATCCTTGGCCGAAGATATCTCTGTCTTGGCCCGAAGATATCTCCGCCCGTGGGTTTCATGCCCCAATTAATTCCGCCAACGGGTTCATTATAGTAAAACTTAATGGGCGGCTGTACCTGACCGACTTCCCATTCTTCAGCCTGTCGATGTGGTCCTGTTCCAGGAAGCAATAGAATTTTTTAACAGGAAAATAACAGCAAGGGACCGGAATGGCTGTATTGGAAAGATTTCCTCGCCATGAACCTCCATTATAGGACCAAGGCTGAATCGCTCTCTTCCTTCATGAAATAATAGGATACCAACTGGCCTAAGGCTGTACCTTGGTTGTCTCCGTTCTGTATGCATGCATAGTAAGCATACACCGGTGCACCCGTCTCTGCCTTTGTCAACAGGCCGGCCACTTCCACCTTCTCGCCTACCGTCACGCTTATCCCATCTGTGGATTTGGTATCTCGCGAGATCCGACGAATAAACTGTTGAGCAATGTCTGTGACTTCCGTTTCAGACAACTCATTATTCCCACTATAGGCCACACTGGCATACTCCTCCGGAGTCAAAATGATACTGGGCGTTTCACGCAAATAGTTTCCTATGACAGTAACTCCTTTTTCCTCGCAAGAAACCAAGACCAAAATCACTCCCACAACTAAGCATACAAATGTCTATTTAAGCATAACTTGTTTGTTTTAAAATTACGCCGCAAAGATAAGACTTCCCATTGAAAATATTTCCTTCTATCAGTCACACTTTACAATAGATTACCACAGAATATCAATAATATAACAGTCCTATCCGTCACACATACCGGCATTGTCTTCTCCGGAAGTTCCAAACTCCCTCTTTACGTTCTCCAAATCCCTCTTTACAATCGCCATATCCCTGTTCAGACGCACAAACATGGCAACTACAAAAGAAGCGGATCTCCCGCTCCCTTCCGGAACAGGAAATCCGCTTCGCTTCAAACAGACATCAAGGCCTGTCAATGAGTGGCCGATGCAGCTGCGCCCTCTTCGGGCAACGGCGTACGCAACTGCACATTCTCCCAATCTGTCCACATGGGAGACACCATATACTGTGGCTCCTGCATCTTGCCAATCAGAGCCGTGGCACGCTTCACGTCTGCATTCGTTTTCTCAAACAACTGCTTCATGGTCAAGTTGCCTTTGGCATCCTGAATGGCTTTTATCAGGAAATACGTATAATATCCTTGCTTCTTGTCGTGGTAGACACTGGAAGTCTGGTCGCCGCTACTGGACGAGAAACTCAACGTATGGCCTTGCGGCATGCCTACCTTCGGCACCACGCGCACTCCCTTCTGGGCAATCAACGGCGCCTGGCTCTTGTAGCCGCCACTGAAGCAGGCATCCAGGAATACATAGGCGCCCTTGACGGGATACGTGGCCAACTGCTTGTATAGATTTGCCAATGAAATACCCAGATGAATATTCTTACCCGTGATGTCCACCGGCAACAGATACGGCTCCTTGGTAGCCTCATCGTTGTTGCCATGGCCGGAGTAATAGAAAATCAGTTCGGCTTCGGGGTCGGTGGAAGCCATGCTTACCAGCCAGCCCAGCATCTCGTGCATCATACCTGTCGTGGCATTGGGTATCACCTTGATTTGCTTGTCGGGCACACCGAAAGTCCGTTTGCAATATTCACCGAATACATAAGCATCGTTTACCGCATATGGCACGTTAATCTCCGCGTTGGCACCCGTCCGGCTATAGTCCTCATTACCTATGACCAATGCATAGCGGTGGGGGTTCACGGCACCAACAGGCACATCCTCTAACAACTCACTTTCAAAACCTAAGCTGACTTTTGGGGCATTTACCGGATTTTTTTTGATGTTTTTCCCCCAATTGATGGTAGATGATGCAGCTAAATAATCACCCAATTTTACCTTATAAGCCTCGTTCAAATTGGAAGAATGAGAATCTTCCGTCACATTCACCATCACGGCCAGAGAATCACTGTCATATCGGTTGTTCACCACAAAAGCATAGTCTAATACCGCCACATCACCCGGAGCAATACTGTCCACCATCATCTCCGACTGTTGGACTGCAAAGATATTGCGAGGCAATTTGAAATTTACCTTCACGTTACGTGCCGTCTTGGCACCCAAGTTCTGAAGGGCCAACTTCAGCTGACCACCTCCGTTGCGCGTGATGGAGGAACCCTCATTGGCCACAAACATATAGTCGGCCACCTGCAAACGCGGCATGGCATACTCCTGCGTGTTGACCACCAGTTCGGCGGGATTGGCATCAAAGCCGTTGGCCTCGAAGGCATAGATATTGATCTTGGCCAAGGCCGTCGGCATCTCTTTCTTCACCAGATAGCGGAAGGTGTACTGCTTGGAGGCTCCGGCCAGGATGTTGCCGCCATCCAGTTCGCGAGGTCCGTCCAAATATTCGTCATACCCCTGCTGCTCAGAGAAACGGAGGCGGAGGTTGTAGGCATCGCCCTTACCACGGTTCTCGATAGTGAACTGCACGGCAAAACTTTCGCCGGCATCTATCACCCTATTATTATTACTGTCCATGAAGCTATCCACACGGATCACCAGCATGGCAGGCTCCAAGGGCACCGGCACAGGAGCCGCATCGGGCTGGGGCTGCACAGGCTTGTTGTTTTCTGCCATGAATTTATCAAACCTTTCCTGGAAAGTATCGAAAGAAGCACCGTCTGCCAGGATTTGGGTCAACACCGTGTATCTTTCCTTGTCGCCCAGGAAGTCGTACACCCCGGCCAACCCCTGCATATACATCGTGGCCGTAGGATCAATCTTCAATATCTTCAGAAACAAGTCCTTGGCATCCAGCAGATAGCCCGAAGCGCGCTGACGAATCAAAGCATACTCCGTGTCATTGGCAATCTTCAAGCCACTGTTGGCAATCTCCGTAGCCACATTGAAGTTGGCACGTGCCAGGCCGGTCATATACTCGAAATTGCCAGGCTCCAGGGCATACAGGCGTTTGAAGATTTCCAGTGCTTCCTCATTCTTCTTCTGCATCAACAAGATGCGGGCCTTGATGGGCAATACCTGCATATTGTTGGGGTCTACTTCCAGGATGCGGTCAATGGTAGCCAGCAACTTGGGCATATTGTTGGTGGCGATATGCACGTTCACCAGGTTGTAAAGGAAATCCAGGGTGGTGGGATATTTGGCAATAGCCTCTTCCAACACCTTTTCCTGCTCGGCATAATTCTTCTGGGCCATGTATATCATGTTCAGATACACATAGCAATCCTTCTCCTGCGTTTTGTCACCGGTGCGGAGGTATTCCTGAAAATAGTCAATGGCCTGCGTATACTTCTGCTGATTGTAGGCAGACTGAGCTGCAAAATAGACCACTACTGCATAATTGGAAGCACGCGGCAACAACTCATCCTGGAATATCCTCAGCTTGGGCAATTCGATATAAGCAGCGGCAAAGTCAAGCCCCTTCGGGTCTTTCTGGCCCGAATAGTAGATAGCCGCATCCAACAAGCTGGGATACATGTTGCGCAAGCGGTTTTTGGCTCCACGCAAGTAAGACTCATTACCGGGGGCAGCCAGGACTTTCACATATTCCTGATAGCTCTCCAGCAAGTAAGCATACATGGCATCGGGAGTTCCTCCTTTGTCCCGCTCACTTTCAAAAAGTACATATTGCTGGTTAGCGCGTTGAGAAGCAGAGGCGGCATCTTGTGCCGCCGTCTGCCCACACACTACCAACAATAGCAAAATGATTGTCAGTGTGAATTTACTTTTCATTTTCTACTATGTTCTGATGTCTCTTCCTTAATTATTGTGCCGGGAAAGCATCCACGATGATAAAGCCTACATTGATCTTACGGAACTCTCCTCCACGCTCCTTGGCCACTTCCACGTGATACTCATATTGATTGTCCGTGTTCTGCAGCGTCGTCACATTCTTTTCAATATAGTCCTTCACGCCGGCTGCACGCAACAAGGCCAACTGTTCGTTGCTCGTGATGCCCGTAGTCTTCGTAACCGTGATATTGTCCAGGTTGCCGTCTTTATAGTAAGGCTCGTCCACATATTCACCATATTGGTTGTTATAGGCGATACGTCCACGGATGGGGCTGGCATCAGCCGAACCGGTGATGATGACCTTCACCTGCTTGCCCTCGGCCAGATACTTGGCGAAATCACCCTCAAAGGCATCCTTGATGATCTTCATCAGGGACATGGCCGCATTGGAACGCTCAATGTTGTAACCACCGGAGGGGAAGTCTTCCTTGGCAGAGAATTCCTTGTTGATTACCTCATACTGATAGCTGACTTTATAATTGTAGATCTTGTTGCCGTTGGCATCTACATCGGGCAACACTTCCGTCTTCACATCAATCTGCGTATTCTCAGTAATCAGCTTCTCCTGTTTCTTCTCTTCCACTACTGCCTGCTTGATCTCCTGCAACTGAACCTCCTCGCGGCTGGCCTGTTGCATGATTTCCAATGGAACGAAATTCTCATCTTCCTCCAGAGCAGTCAGTTTGGTACGGCCAATGTTATCATAGATATAAACCTTGTTGGTCGTCTCGTTCAACACCTCCACGTAAGCCAACTCGAATTCGTCATTCTCATTGAGGACATAGACTGCGTTGCTGAACTTTATATTACCATCCTTAAAGTCTGCCAATTCGTTTTCGGGCACCTCAATGGCAATGGACGGCAACGAGTTAAAGCCGATGTTCAACTTGCTATCCGCCGCATTGTATTCACCCACGAAAGGATTTTCCATTGCCAAGCGGTCGCCTGCCAGTTCCGTAGCCACCTCCTGCGCGAAGAGTTGTTGCTGCTTCAGGCGCGTCTCGTCGTTCACACGGATGGCATATTCCTCCATAGACTCGCCGTCCATCATCTTCACCCATTCGTTCATACGGGCATCTACTTCCTTGCTCAACAACTTGCCGTAGAAGGGGTTCAGTCCATTGGCATCCCAGAACACCAGGCTCTGCGGACGATTGGAGACCATGAACACCTCGCTATTCTGGCGGTTGATAAAGAAGCGGCAGTCCTTCACGCCTCCCTGCGGTTCTTCCACCGTCTGCTCAATAGCGCCATTGCGCAAGTTCAACACCACAATGGAGTTTCCATCCTTCACGACACTCACATACTTGCCTTCCGGATGAAACGACGGAGAAGCCAACTTGCCACCCAACTGGTCAAAGCTCTTCACCGTTTCCCACGTCTTGGTATCCAGAATGCTCAAGCAATTGTCATCCGTCACCACAGCCAGTTGCGAAGCATCGGCAGAGAAGTCCAGTCCGAGTACATTTCCCTTCATGGGAATGGATTTGCGCAATTCCTGAGTCTGCACATTCCAGATGTCTATGTTTTTTCCTGTACCCGCAGCAATGAAATAGTTGTTCGAACTCATCGCCAACACCGTAGCCAAGGTCTTTCCTTGAATATATGCCTGCGGCTGATATTCTCTGGTCTCGTAAATAATGATTTCACCCAACGAATTGGAAGCAACGAATCGGCGGGCATCCGGTGCATAACACACTGCTTTAGGCATCACATTTTCTCTTTTTCCTTGAAAGTAAGAAACTTACAAGAACAAACTTTTAGGCAGGTAACGATTTAGAAACGAGAGAAGTTCCCTTATTTGTCTAATTCTGCATTATTAAAAAGAACACTATATTTATTCACAAAGATATAAAATATACTTTATATTTTGCATTTAAATATATCAAATTATCTATTATCTCATCAATAGGTATATCTGCCAATGAGTATTTAATTAAAAACAGAATCCTATCAAGATTAGATTTCATCTCTTATATCAGATACAATTTCTAGCATCGGTAATCGTTATGAATATGACCCTATATTAACATTATTCGTCCCAAGATTTGTTAATCATACACCTTGTAACCTTTGTTAGAGTCACTTTCCATGGTTCTTTCTCCATAATCTTCATTTCACCACCAAATGTCTTATTCATGTAAAGATCATAAATCTGACTGTTACGGTGTAGCGTTCTATTATTAATAATGGTAAATGAAGAACAGCCGGTAGCTTTGTCTTTCTCAAAAAAACGTATAGTATCACGGCGTAGGTTATCCCACTTCAATAGTACTAAGGCTTGTGTAGCTATAAACACCTGAGCAGTGTCAGAAGATTTCAGGAAGAATGATATGATAAACTCCAAAGCCTTAGGATGAATACTTTGGGCACATTCATCAATAGCAATAGGTGTACGACGCCAAATAGAATCAAAGAGTACAATAATGAGTCGAATTGCCTCCAGCGTTCCTTCTGACTCTAAATTTTCAGGTAGCCATTCTGTATTCTCTTTTGAGGCTACTTTATAACCGAATTGAAGCTTCTGAATAGTACGTTTATCTCCGGGAAAGTTGATATGGTATTCTTCTTCTGACATTTTGGTAAGCAAGAAATCACGTTCATCCTCGGTGATATCTAAAGAAAAGGTATCTACTTTGTAGTCACTGATTGTAGAACCCATTTCTTTTAGAATGCAAAGTATAATCGGCTTTAGTAATGATTCGTTAGAACGCTTAGCCAACATAGTGGCAAGATCATACTTTTTTACACTCCAAAGATTAATAAAGCGAAAATAATTATAAACATTGCGGATATCATCACACTCAAAGTTTTTGTTATCGTAAATGGAAATAACGCTGGAAAATTTGAGGATATTCTGATTAATAATTTCCTGTACAGAGATACTAATTGTTGTACTTTTAGGATAGGAAACCACCACTATATCTTTTTCTTCGGAGAACTCACGAGTATAAATCAATTTCTCTTTTTTTTACCTTTTTGGCGGAATAACCGTTCCTCTACAATATAATCTGGTTTCCAAGATACATAGTAGGTATAGCGATAACCTGCTGTGTGAAACGCTACTTCTATTACAGAGGGAGCATTTTTTGTTTCTTCGGAGAGGCGGAATGAAACATTTGGCAAACGATTGCGTATATAGGTTTTACTATTTTTATTAACTGTTATTAACTCATTTAGAACGGAAAGACCATTCAGAAAGTTGGTTTTACCCGAACCGTTATTACCTAGTAGGAATGCTATTTTCAGAAGTTTTACACCGTCCAATTCAGTCCACCAGTCTTCGCCAGAGAAAGTTCCACGAGGTTTTTCCTTTGTGGCTTTAAGGCAGAGTTCTGTTCGTTCCTTGAACGAGAAGAAATTGGTGAGAGCTATATATTCTATCATGATCGTATTGAATGTCTGAGTTATTTAGAAATGAGAAAGAATTTAGTTTCGTTTGTTTGGGTTATGACACATATACCAATGCTATTTTTCAGCTGCGGCAAGACATCTACTGCACAGGTAGCCATGTCAATAGCTGACATATTTAGAGAAGAGGCAGGATGAGAATGCCAGTCACCAATGTATTCCATTTGACCAATACTACGCTGTGAAATTTTCTTTTTGTAGTCTTTCAAACCGCTAGTTCCCAAACGGAATCCTGTCTTAGTACCACGAGAATCGCGAGGTGTAAAATGGTTAAGAGGATATATGATTCTGCGTTTGTAATCAATATGACCAAATAGGTAGCCACCGCTTTCCTTTTGACCAGCAATCTTTGATTTCAGACGAATATCAACCAATAGGTCTTCTGGGATACGAACTGTCCAATTAGAGTCGTTTGCACATAGAAATTGCTGATAAGGCTTAACTGGTAAGAGACAGGTCTGCATGCTTCCTGAAAAATCTCGGTGAGCAAAGGATAAAATGATTCGGTTGTGCTGTTCGTTTTCGAAAATATGTCGTATGGCTGATGACATCAAGGCTGCGTGAGCAGAGATAGTGTCATCACTGATACGCATTGTGTTGGAATGACATCCTTCACCAATACGGATATTTTCTGTGGAATTTTTACGTTCAGATGCGAGCCAGTGGTAAACCTCATCATTAGTAAGTGTTGCACGTAAAATCTCCATATAGAAATCTGCTAATGGTTGTTTGCTATCAATAACTAAGTATGTGACACCTACGTTACCACCTTCGGACAGAGCTACTCGTACAATGCGTGTCTTTCGGGAGAAAGTGATAGAGTCGAGACCGTACATAACACGGGCAGAGGCAGAGGCATCGATGACAATGTCAATTGTATTAAGGTCAGTTTGAGACATATGTTCTAGTGCATCCTGATTATATGCCTTTATGCCATCGTGTGGCATTTCGTAGAACATTTCAGACAGGTATGTTTTCATTGCCTGTGCTTTATTGAGGAGAAATGATCCAGGTTTATAAGAAGAGAGGGAGTGCCTTACAATATTATGTGGCATAAAAGAATCAGTATCAACCAAATCAATGCAGAAAATACCGCTGCGATGCAGATGACTTGCTATTTTACTACCGATGGCTCCGCATCCCAAGATGCAAACATGTTTGTTAAAAACTGAATCAGGTGTTTCTGAAAGATATTTAGCTTGGGTATAGTCTGTGAAATCAATTAGCGATACTTCTTCGACGGATGCGGAATGATTCATACTTACAATATCTTCTACCTTTGCTCGGAAACAGATGAAATTAATTGCGGTATTTTTGCCAATAATCTTTGCAGGGCGTAATAATGCCAACTGAAAATATATATATTCTTTTTTTTCGTCGCAGACATTTTTCAGATTATCGATGGCTAAAGGATAACCGTATGATTTGATGTGTTCTAATAAATCACCCAATGTAGCAGGATAATGTGTGTACCAATTGTCATCTACTATTTCACTCCCGGCAAACAAACGGACACCTACTGCATTACTGACCAGTTCTTTGTGTTGTTCATTTCCGTAAGCAATATCTGGAAAATCTTTTAGAATTGTAATAGAATAAAAATGACATTCAGGTTCCTTTTTGTGCTCCAAAAATGAATCCATATAAGTGACTCGTAGCAGGAAGTGATCCCTGCTGTGATTGCGCTGTGGCTCAAACTCATCGTTTTCAGTCAGTTTCATCAGTTTTCCTTTCGCCGCATCACGGAACCAATCAATCACCAACATAACATAGTCTTTAAGTGTGTGTTCTGCATACCAGTCATCTATGTCCTCGCGGGTGAGACATAAAGTAGGCGGAAAATTATCTTTTTCGTAATTAACGTGAGGAAATTTATTGAATGGAAAATCTGGTCTATCTGAGAATACAAAGGGAGTAATATTATGCCAATTATTTTTACTAATAACAATAACTACAGGCTCTATATGCCGCAAAGCCGACTTAGAGCGGGCAAATGTATTAATGTCGCCACATAGTCCCACTGTGTCGTTGTCTATTTCTATAAGACTAAAACAGCCGTCATCGAAGGCACTTGCGAGGGAAATAAGTTCCTCAGCAAGTTCTCCGATGGCAGTTAGTTCGATCTTTGAGTATTTATCTGATATCTTATCCATAAAAGTGAGGCTTGGTATACTTGGCTGCTGCACTGGATTCTTTTTCTTTTTTTTCGTCTTCGTGTAGTCCTATCTCTCCATCTTCAATGTCGAAAACGATAGGGTTAGGAATATCATCATCCTTCTTGCCGCTGGTACAAAAGAAATTGCTTTCGCCAACTTTATCAGTATAGCGATTTTTTGCTTTTTGGCAGGGAGGATTATCGGCATTTTTCTTAACAACCTTTGATGAAGATACAACGAAAGCGTTAGACTCTTTTTTGTCAAGGAAATCTAACGATGCCTGATTAGGGTCGTCTTCGCGGTCATCAGCAAAGAACTTGTAGCTACAATGGTGAGGTGCCTCCATAAGATCCCAATTGAGGTAATCATCATTAGAGGTCTTATTCATTATTTCCTCAATAACACGCCATTCTGAGTCACCGGCCAAAAAAACACGAGCAATCTGATTCTCTTTTTCAGAACTAAAACGTAGTTGGGTAACAATACTTGTCATATTTCTGTCTTCGCCTTCGATATCATCCTTGAATGGAGCGTGAATGAACATTTCAAAGTAACGACAGGAAGTGCCGTTAACTTCGGAAATGGTGTTACCAGGAGTAACAATCCTATCTTCAAGACCTTTTAGGTCTGGATTGTCAGTCCAACCAATGATACGGATGCGGTTCCCATCTTTATCTGCTTTCTTTGAGTCGGATTTGAAAAGATCCATACGGCGTTTAGCTTCCTTTTTGAAGGCTTTAGCATCTGCATTTAGATCGCTGGTCTGTTCTTCAAAAACACGTGGAGAATACCATAATTCACCAATAAGAATTTTTTTTGTATCCTTGGCAGACTGAGGAACTGCGTCTGGATCACCCAGATAGAATTTATCTGCAAAACTGCGACAGTGATCTTGATCCGGGTGTGTGAGGAGAAATGCATCCAAGAACGGCAAACCACACTTTTTTGAGGTAAGCTCATTGGTAAGAAGGTCGTCAAGGACATCATACATATCATCATTGTCTTCTTCTGCTTTTTGACAGAAATTGCAGTCGAACATCATTTTCTTATTTGCGCCTCCAATGGTGATGAGATCACAATCGCCGTTTCCAACGGGATAAAACTTAATTGTATGTTTCATTGTTTCTAATTTTATCAAAAGTTGTAATCAATGTTTCTGCGTAATCTACAGCAGCACTTCGAGTTAAGACGTAGTCTACTATTATTATAATAAGATAAAATATTATAGCAATAATTATGGTTATGTTCTCACTTTTAGTCAAATAAAAGTTTATTACCCAGCAGATTACTGAAAAGGGAAAGCAGAACAGAGCACCTCCGAGGAAATTTCGGAACATGCCATAACGTATTAGTTTACGGTATGTCATGACGTCCTCTCTTTCAGCCACAGTTTTGCGTATTAGTGCTACAGCATCTTTTGCAGTCCTACGTGCTTCCATCTCGTCTGCATCTTCCTGAGCTTTTGTGCAAAGTGTTATTTTATATTTTGCTATAAGGTCTTTTCTTATTCTCTTTTTCATCATTTTACTGATACTTGTGTCGTTATAGAGTAACATGGAGCTTGTAGGAAATCGCAATCGATCTTTTTGGTAGAGCATACTTTCAACAGTTGTGCGTGCGATTTCACGGAATAAGTACATAGCAAAACGGAATAGTACAACAGAGGCTGCTAGCGGTGCTACAAGGGTAATGACAGTGTGCCACCATTCTGCATTTTTAACGATGGGCAGAAGCGTACATGTGAAAACAAAGTCAAGGAATAGTATATTAACAACAGCCGGAGTAAAGACGGCCTCAAGGTCATATTTATCCATTTTGAGTTGCGTTTCAATTTTCCCTATCATAGATTATCTGTTTGTATATGTTAAAGCCTTATTCTAAGGATATATTACAAATATATGTTACAATAATACGCAAAAAAGATGAAATAGCAAATAAAATACAGATAAAATACATTTTTCGCGAAGGAAAATTACGCAAAAACAGGATTTTTCTATTGAGAAAATGCAAAACATAAAATTTGGAACTTCAAAGTCAAGAAAAATACCACTTTAATGGCATATATTGAAATAAAAATCCAGCTTTTTAAGCTCCACAGACAAGTTTTTCCGTAAAAGCGAATTTATTCGTAGGAACATCATCATCAATAAGTTGACG
>DXAV01000043.1 GCA_019116805.1 Candidatus Bacteroides merdavium
ATAAAGAAAATGCAACTCAATATCCGCGTTATAAAAAAGGCGAATCGCACGGAATACCTTTCCGATGTCTTCTGCCTATCGGACTGAAAAATGTAATGGTTGCGGGGCGGTGTATTTCGACAGACTCTTATGCACATGGCAGTTTACGTGTCATGCCACCTTCGTTGGTGACAGGAGAAGCCGTCGGGGTGGCTGCTGGACAAATCTGTAAGTCGCAATCACCAGATGTCCATTCTGTAGATATTATTCAATTAAAAAAACGACTACAAGAAGTGGGACAACTAATCTAACGCTTAAATAGACTGTTCCAATATAATCTGTATCTTTGGGACAGTCTATTTTTATTTTAACAACATGAAGGTCATTATCTGTGTAAGGATACGTTGTGGAATACGCAACTTCTAATTCTTCTGTAGGATCATGGAAAAATATGAAGGGAGTCCTAATTTTACGACGCGATCAACAAGCGGCAGGAGAACTTGTTGGCGTAGGGCACAATGCACCTTTCCGATGTGCTGATGGCATTAGTGGTGAACTGATAAGCCCAATGGTGGAAAAGCATGTTGTAGAACAATAATGTGGTAGTCTTTTTATTAATCGTTAAAATTATTAATTATGCGTAATCGTTTGAAATCTCTTTTCACTTTATTGCTGATTATTTGTTTCCCTATGTTTGTACATGGGCAATCGTTACCGGGGACGCTGAGAGATACGTCGCGTATTTGCTTGGATTCTGAGGATGGGCATGGTGGGCAGTTCCGTTGGGAAATGCAGAAGGCCGGTGATGTGAAAACATCAGGTGAGGAACTCTCCCGACCTGGTTATCCAACCACAGATTGGTTACCTGCCATTGTTCCGGGTACTGTTTTGAATTCATTAGTTTACAATAAAAAATATCCTGAACCTTATTACGGAGTAAATAACAAAATTGAATCGGGCTTGATTCCCGATATATCTCAGGTTGGTCGTGATTTTTATACTTATTGGTTTCGTACCGAGTTCTCCGTTCCGCAGTCTTATAAAGGTAAAACTATTTGGTTGCAGTTGGATGGGATAAATTATCGTGCAGAAGTGTGGGTTAATGGTAATCTGCTTAGTTCTATTAAAGGTATGTTTTTGCAGGATTTTATTGATGTCACTTCGTTTGTAAAAGTTGGTAAATCCAATGCGTTGGCCATAAAAGTCTTTCCTGTAGATATGCCGGGCACATCTAAACCTAAATCATGGGGCGCTGCCGGTGAATTCCATAATGGTGGTAATGGTAATATCGGTCTGAACACAACGATGTTAATGACTGTAGGCTGGGATTTTACTTTTATGGATGGCATTCGTGATCGTAATACCGGTATCTGGCGGGGCATTTCTCTATATGCGACAGGCCGAGTGGCATTGCGGCATCCATTTGTTAAATCAGAACTGGAAAAGCCGAATTATGACCGTTCACGTGAGACTGTTTCTGTGGAGCTTATCAATCCTTCTACTAGTAATGGTGGTGTTACGTGTAAAGTGAAAGGAGAAATTATTGGTGAAAATATTACATTTGAGAAGAGTGTCAAACTAATTCGTGGTGAAGAGAAGGAAGTTGTTTTCTCTCCGGATGAATTTTCTCAATTAGTGATTGACAAACCACGACTTTGGTGGCCAGTTAATAAAGGGCCTCAAAATTTATACAACCTGAAACTGACTGTATCGGTAAATGAGGAAGTTTGTGATTCTTTGCAAACACGTTTTGGCATTCGAGAAATTACGTCTGATACAAATACTCCGGATAAATCACGTGTATTCTATGTAAACGGTAAACGTCTTTTTATCCGCGGTACAAACTGGATACCCGAGGCAATGTGTCGTAATTCTGATGAGCGCACTTATGCCGAACTACGTTATACCCGTCAGTCGGGTGTGAATCTGGTACGTATGTGGGGTGGAGGTATTGCAGAATCAGATTATTTCTTCCAGCTCTGTGATGAACTTGGATTGTTGGTTTGGCAGGAATTTTGGATGACAGGAGATACTCGGCATCCTCACGATAAAGGAACTTATTTGAGTAATGTTGCTTCTACTGTTAAACGTATTCGTAACCATCCTTCATTAGCTTACTATGTTGCTTCTAATGAAAGTACAGAAGTGACGGGTACTCCGCAGTTACTGAATCGTTTAGATGGGACAAGAGGATATCAGATGCAGTCAGAATGTGCAGGGGTACATGACGGAAGTCCTTATAAACAAGTCAATCCAATGCGGCACTATGAAAATACTGCTTCGGATCGTGGTAGTCGTGTTGATGGCTTCAATCCTGAGTATGGAGCACCGACATTACCTCTTGTGGAAATTTTACGAGAGACAATGGATGAAAAAGATCTTTGGCCAATTAATAAAGAAGTATGGGATTATCTTGATGGCAATGGTTTCCACCTGATGACTTCACTTTATACAGATCTTGTAAATCAGTATGGAAAATCTTCGTCTATTGAAGAGTTTGCCAAGAAAGCACAACTGGTTGGAGCTATGAATTCCAAAAGTATTTGGGAAGTATGGAATTACAATAAGCTTGATTATGGTGATCGTTTCTGTTCGGGATTGCTGTTTTGGTATCATAACTGTTCCATGCGCCAGGTTTGTGCTCGTATGTGGGACTGGTCTCTTGAACCTACCGCGTCTCTTTATCATACGGCGCGTTCACTAGAACCGCTACATGTTCAGTTTGATTATTTGAAAAATACCGTTTCAGTGGTGAATGATTATTATCGTTCATTCACAGGTTATAAAGTTATAGCACAAGTCTACAATTTGGATAGTCGCAAATTGCTTGAAGAATCTGCAATGGTAGATTTACCCGAAGATGGTGTTGTCAATGATGTATTAATTATCAATTTTCCAGAGAATATTTCACAGGTGCACTTCATCCGGTTATCATTGCTTGACGAGAAAGGAAATGAAATATCTTCCAATTTCTATTGGCGTTCAAACGATAAATATGAAGGTAAGAAAACCGTAACAGGACCTGCAACTTCTGGCTTCGAAGACCTGAATCTTATGAAGGCAGCTAAAGTACGCCTTTCTTATAAGACTCGCGAAGAAAATGGACGTTTTTTTGTGGATATCACGATGAAGAATACAGCTCATGTCATTGCTTTCTTCAACCAGTTGCAATTCCTTGATAAAAAGTTGAGTCCTATTCGTCCGTCATTCTATACTGACAACTTTTTTACGCTTATGCCTGGTGAACAGAAAAAAGTGACAATTGAAACAGAAAGTAATAAACTCGCTTCAGGAGCCATTTTGGTGCTCAAAGGGTGGAATATTGACCGTAAGGAATATAAATTGAAATAACTGATAACAATGCGGAATAGTGTATCAGATTGATAGGACGGGAGGCTGTGTCAGAACAGATCTTTTTGACTCAGTCTTCTGTTCTTTTTATAAACATCAACAAATTGTAATTCATGAAACTGAAACAGATAATGTGTATGTGCGGCGGTCTGCTGATTGGTTGCTTGACTGCTTATTCTTTTCCAAAAGATAAAGTCAGGAAGAATGCAGATGACAAAGCGTGGGTGATTGGCTCATTTCAGCGTCCTGCTGATGTTAATCCTGTGATTACACCACTACCTACATCCTTCGAATGTCCTATGCAGGGTAAAACGATTGCATGGGAAGAGAGTGACACATTCAATCCTGCAGCCACGGTAAAAGATGGGAAAATTGTAGTGCTTTATCGTGCTGAAGATAATTCAGCGCAAGGTATTGGTAAACGAACTTCACGCATTGGCTATGCAGAAAGTGAGGATGGCATAACTATGAAGCGCTGGGATCAACCAGTGCTCTTTCCTGCTGACGATGATTTCAAGGATTTAGACTGGCCCGGTGGATGTGAAGACCCACGTGTAGCAATGACCGAGGATGGACTTTACGTGATGCTTTATACTTCATGGAATCGTAAAACGGCACGCCTTTCAGTAGCTACTTCACGCGATCTTAAGCATTGGAAAAAGCATGGACCGGCATTTAGTAAGGCTTACGACGGACGTTTTCGTGATATGTTTTCAAAATCAGCTTCCATACTAACAAAAGTCAAGAATGGAAAACTGGTTATTGACAAAGTAGGCGGGAAGTATTTTATGTATTGGGGTGAATATGCTGTGTATGCAGCAACCTCAGACAATCTGATAGACTGGTACCCGGTGCTTGATGAAAAGAACGAATTGAAAAAGCTCATCACTCCTCGCAACGGATACTTCGACAGTGCACTGACAGAGTGTGGACCTCCTGCTGTTCGTACTGAATACGGTATCGTATTGATGTATAATGGGAAAAATAAGCATAAAGGCGGTGATGCAGCATATCCGGGTGGGGCTTATTGCGCCGGACAGGTTCTTTTCGATAATGCTGATCCATATAAGGTTTTGGACCGTTTGGACAAACCGTTTTTTTATCCCGAGGCCCCTTTCGAGAAAAGTGGACAATATAAAGATGGCACTGTGTTTATTGAAGGATTAGTTTACTTTAAGAAAAAATTATACTTGTATTATGGATGTGCCGATTCTAAAGTCGGTGTTGCTGTCTGTTCCTCCCAAGATTTCTTTTAAACTAGATAACTATCATTAGAAATATGAAAAAGATATTGATTAGCATAGGACTTAGTTTCGCTTTATTGTTAATAGCTGAAAACATTTGTGCCCAGAAACTAAATTTTGGATTGATGCAGAGGCAGAATAAAGAAGTTATTCCAAAATCTGCTTATTCTTTTCAAAAAGCAGTACGAAAAGCTAAGATTGATCAACCGGGTAAATTAGAGAGGCTTTCAGACTGGGAATATGTATTGAATATTGGTTGGGAATTATTGGAGGGATATAAGGTAAGAGAAGCAGATCAATCGGTTCATTCTTTGACATTGGATACTTATGATTGGTATAATGCAGTGGTTCCTGGTACAATTCTGACTACATTGGTCGAGCAAGGAGTGTATCCTGATCCTTTATGGGGCTTGAACAATTTGCAGATTCCTGATACGCTTTGCCGAATGGATTGGTGGTACAGAAATGAGTTCGATTTACCACACAATGAGAAAGGAAAACGTATCAGATTAATTTTGAATGGCATAAATTATAAAGCGGAGATATGGTTCAATCATCATTTGTTAGGTACAATGGCAGGTGCTTTTGAAAGGGGAGTGTTTGATATTACTTCGCTGGTACATTCTGATAAAAAAAATTTGCTAGCTGTCCATATTCTACCGCCTAATAATCCTGGTATTCCTCACGAAACAAACCGTATAGAAGGTATTGGAGGTAATGGAGGAGCTCTTTGCCTGGATGGCCCCACTTTTATTGCTTCTGAGGGGTGGGACTGGATACCGGGAATACGTGATCGTAATATGGGAATTTGGCAGGACGTTAGAATCCGTTACGGAAATGATGTAGAACTGGTCGATCCACAAATCATTACTGATTTACCTTTGCCCGATACGACGTCCGTTGATTTTATAGTACGTGCACAGATGAGGAATTTGTCAGATATATCTCGTACTGTGAATCTAAATTTTACACTTGGTGAAGTGGCGGCTATTTATCCCATTATGCTGAAAGCAAATGAAACACGTACAATAGAATTGACTCCTGCATTATGTGAAGAATTGACAATGAAGCACCCTCATTTATGGTGGCCAAATGGTTATGGAACTCCATATTTGTATGATTGTTCTATAAGTCTTGTTGATGAAAAAAGTGATACTCTTGATGTATATAAGACGCGTATTGGGGTGCGTGAGTTGGAATATGAACTTGCTGCTTATGATGGGGATGTTCCTGCAATACGATTAAATTACAATCCGATTGCCGCTTTGAAGGATGGGAAACCGGTATTTGATCAAGTAAAACGTAAAAGAACAGATAAAAATGTACGCTATACCAATTATAATGGTGAATTTGTTCCTGCTTTATTGAAACCTCTTCCTTCACCCGGAATAAAGAAAATTGAAGATGCGGCGATGAAGGATTACATGATAGTTAAAGTTAACGGTCAGCGTATCTATTGTAGAGGAGGTAATTGGGGCATGGATGACGGTATGAAACGTGTATCGCGTGAACGTTTGGAGCCTTTTCTGAAACTACATAAGAATTTGAATTATAATATGATTCGTAATTGGACGGGGGAGAGCACCGAAGAATTGTTCTATACGTTGTGTGATGAATACGGAATGTTAGTGATGAATGATTTCTGGCTTTCTACAGAGGGATTCAATTTGAATGTATTGGACAACGATCTGTTTATGAAGAATGCAACAGAAGTGATACGACGTTTTCGCAATCATCCATCTATAGCCTTGTGGTGTGCACGTAATGAAGGATTTGCTCCTAATGAACTAGAATATAGGCTCTCAGAAATGATAGCTAAAGAAGACGGAAGTAGACATTATGTTGGAAATTCCCGTTCGATTAATAGCTCCGGTAGCGGTCCGTGGCGTTATTTAGATCCTGCTTGGTACTATCGAAGTTTAGCTGGAGGCTTTCGTTCTGAAGTTGGAACTCCGTCATTGCCTACGGCGGAGACCATTCGAGAATTTATGGCTGAAGAAGATACATGGCCAATCAGTGATGTCTGGTATTATCATGATTGGCATAATCATAAATATGGTGACAAAACATTTAGTCAATTGTATGTGGAGGGTATTGAACAGAAGTTGGGCTCTTCTGACAATTTAGATGATTTCTGTACTAAGGCACAATTGATTAATTATGAAAGCCATCGTGCTATTTTTGAAGCTTGGAATAGTAAACTGTGGAATGACGCATCGGGCGTTTTGCTATGGATGAGCCATCCGGCATGGCCGAGTATGGTATGGCAAAATTATAGTTCTAATGGTGAAACTGCAGGTGCGTATTATGGCTCTCAAAAGGCTTGTCGTCCAGTTCATGTACAGATGAGGTTGGATAACCATCAGGTAGATGTTATCAATGCGACTTTAAAAGACTATTCCAATGTGAATGTTTACATGAATATTTACGATAAGGTAGGGAAAAAGCTGTGTTCTTCTAAGTTTGCGATAAAAACGTTACAAGCAAATGGGTTGACTCATGTTACTCGTTTGGAACACAGTGATATATTACCGGACTTTTATTGGGTGAAATTAGTCTTGGTAAATTCTAAAGGACAATTAATAGATGATAATGTCTATTGGATTAACAATAAAAAGTGGACTGGAACTGAAATTTCCGCATTGCCTATGACTTCGTTACACGTTATTATAGATGATTTTTGCAGAAAAGGTGAATACTACGAAGGAATAGTAGAATTAAAGAATCCTGGGAAATATTTGGCGTTTGCTGTTACGTTAGGATTAAGAAATGCTATGACTAATACGGCTATTCGTCCGGTTTATTTTGATGATGGCTATTTCTCTTTAATGCCAGGAGAATCGAAACGAATTTATTTCCAAGTTGCGGCAAAGCAAATAAGAGATACTATGGAACTGCAAGTGGGAGGATATAATGTACAAACGAAGAAAATGTCATTATAAAAAATGTGATGTCATTTTGTGTTTTAGTTGTTAAATATCAGCAAGCAAAGGATATATGAATTTAAAAACTTTATTACTTAGCAGTTTGTGCTTTTGTTATATTTCGGCAATGGCACAAGTCACGTTAGAGCAAGGAACAGGAAAAAGTAATTTCTCTATTGTTGGAGCTGATTCTAAGGCTGTGATATGTTTTGACAATGAGGATGCAATTGTGGTTCGTAAAAGTGTGGATTTGTTTGTGGATGATGTTTGCCGTGTAACAGGGCATACATTGAAGGTATTTGGAACGCATCCGGATAAAGTCTCTGCTCGTTATGCCATTATTGTGGGTACCATTGGAAAGAGTCAATGGATTGAAAAGCTGGCTTCAGATAACAAGATTGATACAACGACAATTGCCGGAGGATGGGAACGGTATTTGATTAAAAAGGTTGAAAATCCAGTGCGTGGAATTAAACAAGCGATTGTTGTTGCAGGGAGTGACAGGAGAGGAACTGCTTATGGATTACTCTCTATCTCACGCGCTATTGGAGTCTCTCCTTGGTATTGGTGGGCAGATGCTCCAATAACAAAACGCAAACAGCTGAAAGTATCAGTTGATGATTTTGTATCGAAAGAGCCAAGTGTAAGATACAGAGGTATATTTATTAATGATGAGGATTGGGGAATTTATCGATGGGCTAAGAATAACTTTGAAAAAGAACGTGGAAATTTCGGACCGAAAACTTATAGCAAAGTGTGTGAACTGTTGCTCCGTTTACAAGCAAATTATCTCTGTCCTGCTATGCACGATGCTTCTATGGCGTTTCATCGTATTCCAGAAAACCGCTTGGTTGCTGATAGCTTTGCCATTGTAATGGGCTCTTCCCATTGTGAACCTCTGTTGTTTAATACAGCCAGTGAGTGGAAAAAGGATAAAATGGGAGAATGGGACTACATTAATAATAAAGAAGGAGTGGACAAGGTCCTGAAGTCGCGACTGGAAGAGTGTGCTCCGTTCGAGAACGTATATACTTTGGCCCTTCGCGGATTACACGACAAGGCAATGAATGCAAGCAATGATATGGGTGAGCGGAAAGAAATGCTTCAGGAAGCACTGATGGCACAACGACAGATGCTGGTAGATATTATAGGCAAATCTGCAGAAGAGATTCCACAAGCATTTACTCCTTATAAAGAAGTGCTTGATGTATATGATGAAGGATTGGAACTCCCTGATGATGTGACTATCATTTGGCCTGATGACAATTACGGGTATATGAAACGTTTGAGTAGTCCGAAGGAACAGAAGCGTTCGGGGCGTTCGGGTGTTTATTATCATTCTTCTTATCTTGGTAAGCCACATGACCATTTGTGGATGAATACGGTTTCTCCGACGCTGATGTATGAAGAACTTCGAAAAGCATATGACATGACGGCCGATCGTATCTGGCTTCTGAATGCCGGAGATATTAAGTCTTGTGAGTTCGCTGTAGATTATTTTCTGACGATGGCCTATAATATTGATTCATTTAGTTTTGAGCGTGCTGCCAATTACCGTACTGAGTGGCTTTGCAAGCTATTGGGTCATAAATATGAAAAAGAATATCAAGATGTAATCAATTCTTTCTATGCTCTTGCTTTCCAGCGTAAGCCGGAATTTATGGGATGGGGATATCAGTGGGCAACCTATAAGCATGGTAACGAGCGGAATACAGATACTGATTTTTCATTGACTAATTATCGGGAGGTGGACAATCGTCTTGCAGAGTATACTCGTATCGGTGGGATTGTGGAGAGGATACTTGGAGAACTTCCGGAAGATGATAAGGCGTGTTTCTATCAGCTGATGTATTATCCTGTGAAAGGGTGCGAATTACTCAATCGCATGGTGCTTGCCGGACAACGCAATCGTCGATATGCTGTGCAGCAACGTGCTGCTACCAGTCGACTGGCAGAAGAGGCAAAGCTGTGTTACGATAGCCTTGATGTGATAACGAAAGGATATAATTCTCTGCTTGATGGCAAGTGGAATCACATGATGACTATGAAGCAGGGTTTTGCTACTGCTTATTTTAATTTGCCACAGCTGCGTGATGCATCGCTTGCCGAAAAGGCGTTGCTCGGTATTGCAGCCGAAGAGGAAGATTTGTTGAAAGGTGGACATAGTTTTCATGCTCTTCCTACGTTCAATACTTATTTGCGTCAGTCATATTATCTGGATGTCTACAATAAAGGGAAGACTCCATTGAAGTGGAAAATCACTCCATCGGATGAATGGATTTTGGTGGATAAAATGTCGGGAACCACGTCTACTGAGGAACGCTTGAATGTGTCAATTGATTGGAAGAAAGTGCCATCTGGCGAACGGGTATTGGGAGTATTGGAGGTCTCGTCGGATAGTGGTGACAAAGAGCAGGTCTATGTCTCAGTGTTCAATCCTTCATCTCCTTCGTTGGCAGAGATGGATACTTTGTTTGTTGAAAATAGCGGATATGTCTCAATCGATGCAGCACGTTTCCATCGTAAGACAGAGAATAAAGACATCCAGATGCGTATCATTCCTAATTTAGGTTGCGAAAATGCAGCAGTACAGTTAGGCGATCCAACTGCACCGATGCAGCGTACTGCCGGCCGTAATACACCGCGTCTGGAGTATGATTTCTATACCTTCGAACAGGGATCGGTAGATGTTTATACTTATGTACTACCTACTTTTGTCGTTTCGACAGACCGTGGTTATGCCGGTCATGAGTCCACCAATGTGGAAACCAAATATGGGGTGTGTATTGACGAAGGACCGGTGATGAATCCTTCTACCTCTTCGTTTGAGTATGCACAACTGTGGTATGAAAGTGTATTGAAAAACTGTCGCATCAATAAAACGACGTTGCATATAGATAAACCAGGCAAGCATACGGTGAAAATTATCTGTGGAGATGCAGGGACAGTGGTTCAGAAGATTGTGCTTGATTTTGGAGGTTTAAAACGTTCGTATATGGGGCCTCGGCCGACACGTAATAACTGATTAATAAGATATATGCAAACTCGGATTTTATCGGTAACGGCTGTAATGACCGTTACGAGTGTCTCTGCTTCTGCTCAACAGCAAGTAAAATTGCCCAATGTGGTGATTATCATGACCGATCAGCAACGTGCCGATCTTTGTGGACGTGAAGGATTTCCAATGGAGATTACACCCTATGTTGATTCTTTGGCTTATGTTAATTGCTGGTTTGACAAGGCTTACACTGTTGCTCCTGCCAGTTCTCCGGCGCGCTGTTCCATGCTTACCGGGCGTTTCCCATCCGCTACTCATGTACGTACCAATCACAATGTAAAAGACGTTTGCTATGAAAAGGATATGGTAAGTTTGTTCAAAGATTATGGGTACAAGACTGCACTTGTGGGCAAGAACCATTCTTATTTGAACCCTTCGGATATGGATTATTGGGTAGAGTATGGGCATTGGGGAAAGTCTGGCAAGAATAAGACTGACGCAGAGAAACGTGTTGCAGAGTTCCTTGACAAAGAAGCACCGGGACAATGGCTTCAGCCTTCCAAAATACCTTTGTCGCAGCAACAGCCTGTTGTTATAGTCGATGAGGCTTTGAAATGGGTGCATTCGCAGGATAATCCATTCCTGCTGTGGGTTTCCTTTCCTGAACCTCATAACCCGTTTCAGGTTTGCGAACCTTACTATTCTATGTTTGCACCGGATAAAATACCTCCTGTTCGGACTACATGTGAGGACTTAAAATATAAAACCGGTAAATATCAGATATTGGCAGATCTGGAGGATAGATCTTGCCCCGATTTGCAGAAGGACCTTCCGCGTCTTCGTGGTAATTATATGGGCATGATCAGGCTGATTGATGATCAGGTGAAACGTTTGATCGAGACTATGAGATCAATTGGAAAATATGAAAATACTATTTTTATTATTCTTTCTGATCATGGTGATTATTGTGGAGAATATGGCCTTATCCGGAAAGGCGCTGGCATTCCAGAATGCTTGGTACGTATCCCAATGGTGTGGGCTGGTGCTGGTATTTGCCAACAGAAAGGTCCTATGAATGCTCATGTCTCTATCGCTGATTTGTTTCCTACTCTCTGTTCGGCTATTGGTGCAGAAATCCCGTTGGGGGTACAAGGACGTAGTTTATGGCCAATGCTGACAGGGAAAGAGTATCCGGAGCGAGAGTTTGAGAGTATTTTAGTAGAACAAGGCTTTGGAGGTGCGGACTTTATAGAAGATGAGCCATTGACTTTTGAGGAAGAAGGGGCACTGGATCCTAAAGGAGTGGCTCGCTTTGATGAATTGAATACATGGACACAAAGTGGTACTCAGCGCATGTTGCGCAAAGGTGATTGGAAACTGATATTAGATAATTATGGGCGAGGAGAATTATACAATCTTAAAGAAGATCCTTCGGAAATCAACAATCTGTTTGATAATAAAAAATATGCCCTTATTCAGTCTGATTTGTTACAGGAAGCTTTAAGTTGGGTACTCCGTTTGCAAGACCCTCTGCCTGTTCCTCGTCATCGTTATATTTTCAAGCGTAATCCATTTAATTATCATTTTAAGTTTGGCCGGTGAATTTTAGCCCGTCAGGCTGGGAATTGTCAGCTTGTCAAAGGCCTGTTTCACAGCTTTGATTTGTTTGTCGTTTGATGTTACTTGTTCAGTTAGACCATTGTATCACAGTTGATAACTTCGGCAATGACGTTTATAACTTCTACGATCTGCAGCCAGATATTTTCTGCTGCTGAAAGTTCAACAGAGTCCTTTGTAATTTCAGCAATGAGTCCTCCAATAGTATCGTAAGGCTCATTGCGTTTGACATAACTGAGTATATTGTACTGTAAGGCACACAATGATACTTCAGCAATTTGTCTGGCAAAGTCCTGACACTGATTCTTTCCGAGTTTCGGATTTTGCTTTATCTCCTTGTGAGTCACTTCAATAATCCGTCTTCTTGAGTAAAGTCTGAAAGCTTCCTTGGCGTCAAGTTTAAAATCAAAGGTTAGCAGAACGTTCCAGTTACCGTTCTTGCCTTTTCTATAGAAGAACAGATTAACCCTGATGCTTGAGATCTTTGCAGAGATGGTTGTAGTGTAGTAACCAATTGAGCGGCTATTTTACATTCTTGGTTGATAAGTAAGCATTCGATAAGCTACAGGTATTGAACTTTTATATACAATCATAGCGACTGTCACTATAAACCTAATAGTTTCAGTCAGTACTAGTTTTCTGATTTTCCATTTTGCTTTGTCGATACACTTCCGGATGTTGTAGCTTCCATTTGTGCAGAAGTAGATTCAGTTGTTCCTCATGAGTCGTCTTTTTGTGATAGGGCATTTTTGCGATGACATCATCCAGATAATCCCTTGGGTTTACATCATGTGCCTTACAGGTGGCCGGCAGAGAACAGTCGACTGACATATTGACCGCTACCTCATGGTTGTCGCAGAAGAGGTGATTTTCCGGATTTGGGTAATCGGCCGGATGGTATTCTCGGCTTGATTGTTATCCCAAAGCAGGCGTCCGTCCTCTAGATATCTCTTCATGTTGTCCCATCGGGTATAAGCTACATGCAGAACAAGGACATGGGGCTGGACAAGGAGAACATCGTGACCGTCTATACCAGCCTGTGGTACAACGTGGGCGAGTTCAAGCAGGAGCTGCTGCGCAATCCCGACATCAAAGGTGTCTCCATGTCGACCGATCTCGGGAATTTCGGCGAAGGCACCAGTTTCAAGGATGGAAGCAAGGTGGAGTGGACCGATGTGGACGGACGCACCGACTCCTTGCGCATGGTGCAGCTGTGGGCCGACGGCGACTTTGTGAAGACCTTCGGCATGGAGCTGGTGAAGGGCAAGCTGATGGACTCCGACTTCGGCGGATACTGGGATTCAAGCAAGGAAAAGACGACCGTCATCAACGAGACGGCCTGGCGCGCCATGAAGGTGGCCGACCCCATTGGGATGGAAATCCGTTCGGAGTGGGGAATACCGCTGCGCATCGTGGGGGTGGTGAAGGACTTCAACTTCCAGTCCATGCGCGAGCAGATCAAGCCTGCCTACATCTGGTACAGCCCCGAAGCCGTGCAATACCTCTACATCAAGATAGTTCCCGAACGGCGGCAGCAGACACTGGCCTTCATCAAGGAGAAGTTCGAGGAGTTCGCCAAGCGCGACGATGCCTTTATCAAGGATTTCAGCTACCAATTCTTCTCCGACAAGCTGAACCAGAACTATGCCCGCGAGCACCAGCAGGGCCGCATGTTGCTGTTCTTCACCGTGCTGGCCATCGTTATTGCCGTGATGGGCGTGTTCGGCCTCGTGGCGCTCTCTACCGAGCAGCGCACCAAGGAGATAGGCATCCGCAAGGTGAACGGCGCGCATTCCGACCGCATCGTGCGCATGTTCTGCCGCGAATACCTCGTCTGGGTGGGTATTGCCTTTGTGGTGGCCTGCCCCGTGGGTTACTGGCTGATGAGCAACTGGCTCAGCGAGTTTGCCTATCAGACACCCATCAGCTGGTGGCTCTTCCTGCTGGCCGGTCTGCTGACGGCGGCCATTACGCTGCTGACGGTCGTAGGGCAGACGTGGCGCAAGGCGTCGCAGAATCCGGTAGAGTCGCTGAGATACGAGTAATATAACGGTTAGCGGTTAGTATGCTATCCGGATGATTGCTAACCACTAATCACTAACCACTAAAAAAACATGGAAATGAATAACGTAATCAAGGCCGTGGGCCTGACCAAAATATTCCGCACCGAAAGCGTGCAGACAACCGCATTGAACGAAGTGAACCTGGAAATCTATCCGGGTGAGTTTGTAGCCATCATGGGCCCGTCGGGCTGTGGCAAGTCCACGTTGCTCAACATCATGGGCCTGCTGGACAATCCTACCTCGGGCGAACTGTGGTTCATGGGGCAGGAAGTGTCTAGGTGGAAGGAAAACGACCGCACCGACCTGCGCAACGGCAACCTGGGTTTCGTTTTCCAGAGTTTTAACCTGATAGACGAACTGACGGTGTTCGAGAACGTCGAATTGCCTCTGCTCTATGCCGGCGTACCCCTCCGCGAACGGGTGGAGCGTGTGAACCGGGCCCTCGACCGCATGCAGATTACCCATCGTTCGGAGCACTATCCGCAACAACTCAGTGGCGGCCAACAGCAGCGTGTGGCCATTGCCCGCGCCATCGTCACCAATCCCAAAATCATCCTGGCCGACGAACCGACCGGTAACCTTGACTCGGCCAACGGCAACGAAGTGATGGCTCTGCTGAAGGAACTCAATGCCGACGGCGCCACGGTAGTCATGGTGACCCACTCCGAGGAGAACGCCCGCGAGGCACGCCGCATCATCCGCATGATGGACGGTGTCATCCTGACGGAAAGCTCGACAAGGTGACGGGGTGTCACTTCTTCCGTGCAGCTACGGCCAGTATCACGCCCAGCGCTACACCCAGCAGGGCGGCAAACAGCACGCGCATCTCACCCGGCAGGAGGAAGGTGATGGTGTGGGCGGGAAACCAGAAGAAGGGGATGGTTTTCTTGAACACGAAGCCCCACTGCACCCGCCAGTTCAGGTTCTGCAGGATGTCGCCCATTGGGATGGGGGTGAACAGGCCGCGCAGCGTGCCGCCTGTTGCCAGAATGTGCGTGTCCGTAATCTTGTGGAACGTCATGAAGACAGGTGCGAAGATGCTGTTCATAGTGACGGAGATGCCGAAGGCCAGTAACACTTTGCTCAAGGTGACGGGGCCTGCCATGATAGCGGCAGGGTCATCGACGCCCAGGTAGCTCACTGCGGCAGGCACGCCCGTGGAGAAGATGATGAACGCCAGGTTGATGCCCATGCCCAGCACGCCCCACACGACGGCACGGGGCAGCACGCCGAACCCCTTGCGCAGGTATTGGCCCGTGCTGATGCGCAGTCCCAGCAGCTCGCCCAGCGTGGAGAGGACGGCAAACTTCAGGAAGCTCATCACCATGCCGTGTTCGGCATTGAATGACTGATAGCCTGCGTACAGGCGTTCGGAAAGGAAGAAAGGTGCAAATAACACCACTACAACAAGGAGAAAAAAGAAATCAGTGCGTTTCATGATCATTAGGTTGTATTTGTAAATGTTTTCTTATGGCGGCACAATGTACTAATTTTAATGAATTCGACAAACATTTGTTTGGTAGAAATGTTATTATGTAAGATAAATGCCTATTTTAGGCAATGCTTTTATTACTAAACCGATATAATCATGAAAAAATTAGCTGTTCTTTTTGTTGCATCGGCCAGTTTATGTCTGGCCGCCTGTCACTCTGATTCCCAGAAGTCGGATGCAGATGTTCAGGAAGTCTCTCTCATTTCCGACTCAGTAATTATCTGTAGTGGCCGCTTGGTCATGGGGCATGAATCCTATGCTTTTGTTCCCGACGGTGATACGCTGGCCTATTGGGTGGTGGACCGTTCAGGCGATTTGAAGAAGTATTACGAAGAGGCCCTGCCTGCCGATGCCGAACCCTATACACCTGTTTCCGCCGAATTGAAGGTGAAGATGATGGGGCCTTCGTCCGAAGGCTTTGCCGCCGACTATGACGGAGTGGTGGAGATACAGGAAATTATTCGCGTGGGCGAGTAGGCTCACCGCCTGCCTTTCGGGCCAATTCGGCACGGATGCGGCTCAGCGACTGGGGGGTGATGTAGAGATAGGAGGCGATGTGCTTCAGCGGTACGTGTTGCAGCAGCTCGGGCATGCGTTCGAGCAGTGACAGATAGCGTTCCTTGGCCTGCGTGGCCCCTTCGTTGATGAGCCGCTCCTCGAATACCAGAAATTCCCGTTCGAACATCCGTCGTCCCAGGTTGGCAGCAGCTGCCGACGAGTGGAAGAAGGCCTCCAGCTCCTGCCTGCCGATGCGGTAGAGCAGGCTGTCGCTCATGGCTTCGATGGACGTACCCGACGGCCTTCCGCCCATATAGCCGCGGGTGGAGAAGAGCGATTCGCCCGTGGTGGCAAACCAGATGCTCACGTCCACCCCGTTGCGCAGGTAATAACCGCGCCAGATGCCCTGGCCTATCAGATGGAACGAGGTGTTGAGCTCGCCTTCGCGCACCAGCATTTCGCCGCGGCGGTAGGTCACGGGTTCCATCAGTGCCAGCAGGGAAGCGGCGTCCTTACTGTTGAGGTTGTATTTCTTGCTGAATATATCGACGAATTTTTCCATATCTCTTTATTTTCAATCTCCGTAAGAGGTAAATAACTGTGTTCTTGGGCACGGATTACACGGAATAACACGGGGAGAAGAACAGAAATAATCTGTGAGATTCCGTGTAATCCGTGCCTGAAAACAACAAATTTTGAATTATTCTTCGAGTTTCTCTTTCCTCTTTCTGCCCCGGCAATAGATGGTCAGCACGAAGAGCAGCGTCAGCGTCTCGGCGGCAGGTACGGCCAGCCAGATGCCGGGTACACCCATCACGGCAGGCATCAGCCAGAAGCACAGTAGCACCAGGATGAAGCCGCGCAGCAGGGTGACGGCCATGGCGGGACGGTCGCGCTCCACACTCTGAAAGTAGCCGATGGACACGATGTTCACGCCGAAGCACACGAAGCCGGCGGCAAAGAGCGGAAGTCCCTCCACGGCGATGCGGTAGGCCGGATAATGGGTATCGACAAACATGCCTACAATCTGCTCGGTGAAGAACTCCGTGACGAGGAACACGACCACGCCGCACACCACCGCCGTCCACAGGGCCAGGCGGAAGGCCGACCGCACCCGCTCGGGTTGTGCTGCTCCGTAGTTGTAGCTCAGGATGGGCTGTGCCGACTGGGCGATGGCATTATATACCATAAAGATGATGGGGAAGAAGTAGCAGGCGATGCTGAGGGCCGCCACGCCGTCTTCGCCCAGGTAGCGGATGAAGACATAATTGCCCACGAACATCATGGTAGCGATGGCTGCTTCGCACAGGAAGGTGGAGAGGCCGAGGCGCATCATGTAGCCCACGTTGCGCACCGTCAGCCGCAGGCTCTTCAGGCTCAGCTTGATGCGCTCCAGGCGGATGACGTGCCGACGTTGCAGGAGGTAGAAGAGAATCATCAGCGCCCCGAAGATGTAGCCCAGGCTGGTGGCCAGTGCGGCGCCGAACATGCCCCACTCGAAGACGTAGATGAACAGCCAGTCGAGGAAGATGTTGATGAGCGCGGCCACGATGTTGCAGGTCATGGCGTAGTTGGGCGAGCCGTCGAGCCGCACGAAGAACATGCCCGAGCTGAGCAGCGCGCTGAACACCAGGAAGGGCACGAACCAGTACATGTACTCCACGGCCAGCGGGAGCAATCGTTCGCTGCTACCCAGCAGGCGGGCCACCTGCTCCACGTTGCCCAGGATGGCCGCGGCATAGGCAATGAGCAGCAGGGACGAGACGATGACGGCCTGCGTCACGTTGATGCGAGCCACCTTCGGCTTGCCGTGCGACAGGTGGATGGATGCCACGACCGACGCCCCGATGCCGAACATCAGCGCCACGCCCGTATTGATGAGGAACAGCGGAGCGGTGATGTTGACCGCCGCCAGCGCGTCGCTACCGATGCCCTTGCTCACAAAGATGCCGTCCGTAATGATGAAGATGGCCGAAAACACCATGCCCAGCACGGTGGGTATCAGCAGCTTCCTGAACAGGGTGGGGATGTGCATGCTGCCGAAGTCGATGCTGTCTTTCAGCGGAGTGTGATTGTCGTTTTTCGTTGTCATAGCTCTTTTCGTTTTTGCGGGTGCAAAGGTAAGCCAAAGTTTGGCGCGGAAGATTAACAAATGATAATTAATTCCTCCCCGCTGCCCCATTTCCTTCCGGATAGCGGCTTGTTTGTAAACAAAAGTGAGCATTTTTGCCATGCTCCCTTTTTTCAGGTGCTGCCTGAATATTTTTCAGGCCTTACCTGAAAGCCTTTCAGGTTAAACCTGAAGACCCTTCAGGCCCTACCTGAAAGGTATTCAGGTCGTGCCTGAACAAAACCTGAAAACTTTTCAGGTAAAATCAAGGATGTACCTGAAAAAATCAATACTGATTATCAGTGAAATACGGATGCATTGGCGTGAGGAAGCCCTTTTGCCGGCCGATGAGGGAAGAAGGGAAGGGGAGAAACCTGAAAACAGGCGGAATGTGATTTTATGCGTAAATAATTTTCAGGACTCCGACTGGGGCGTGTCTTCTGTCGCTTCTTCCTCCAGCCGGCGCAGGGGGCGGCAGGGATTGCCCACGGCCAGCGTATGGGCGGGGATGTCGCGCGTCACCACGCTGCCTGCGCCGATGACGGCCCCGTCGCCGATGGTCACACCCGGCAGGATGACCACATGGCCGCCTATCCACACGTTGTTGCCGATGCGGATGGGGTAGGCATACTCCAGGCCTGCGTTGCGGCGGGCGATGTCGAGCGGATGGCCGGCGGTATAGATGCCTACGTTAGGCGCAATGAATACGTTGTCGCCGATGGTGACGTCGGCTCCGTCGAGGATGACGAGGTTAGTGTTGGCAAAGAAGTTGCGGCCGATGCGGATGTGGTAGCCGTAGTCGCAATAGAAGGGCGAGATGATGCATCCGCCTTCGCCCATGTGCACGATGCGGCGTATCAGGCGGTCGCGCTCGTCCGTGCGGTCGGGCGGCAGGAGGTTGTACTCATGCAGCAGGCAGCGCGTTTGCAGCATTTCCTGTTGCAGTTCGGGGTCGTTGTTGGCATCGTAGAGCAGGCCTTCGGCCGCTTTCTGTTTTTCTGTTTTCATCAGCGTAAGTTTGTTTTGGAATATTTTGGGGTAAAGTTAGCGCTTATATATGGAAAAACGATAATTTTGCCCGCAATAAATCTTTCAGTCACCCGTATGGAAAGGGTCTTGGTAGTATCGAATTCGAACGAGCTGGTCAGGATGAAGCCGGAGCGGATAACCTATATCTCCTCGGACGGCAACTATGTGACGGTGGTGCTTCACGACCGCACGGAGCACGTCTTTGCCTTCAACCTCCTGCGCATGCAGAAGCTGGTCGAGACCCAGCTGGCCGAAGAGGCGGCCTGCTTCATCCGCATCGGGAAGAGCCTGATCATCAATCGCAACTACATCTATAAAATCAATCTGGCGAAGCAGGAACTGGTTTTGTCGGACAGCAGGCTGGACGGAGCTTTCAGGCTCTCGGCTTCGCGCGAGGCCCTGCGGCAGCTGAAGGAATTGTTGGAAAAGGAGGCAGGATTATGAAGAGACACGAAGAAGACGAAATACAGGTATTGGGTCAGGCTGGCGGCGGACGGAAGCGGGGAGGCGGCAGGCGCTTCCTTGGGTATCTGTTGCCCGCCTTGGTTGTAGCCCTTCTGATAACAGTCTGGTTTCTCCTCAGGAAAACGGCCGTTTCTCCGCAGGAAAACGATGCTTTCCCCCTGGAAAGCGACCTGGCCCTTCTGGAAGACGGGCAGCAACCCGCGGCGGGTGTGGCGAAGGAGGCACGCATCAGTGTCGTGGACGATACGGTGAACGACGTCCCGATGCAGGTGTTTGTCATCGAGGGAGCCGAAGCGCGCCTGCGCATCGGGCGCCCTGCCGTGCAGGATACGACGGTGCTCATGGCCCTGCCTGCCGCCGATGTGCGCAAGGACAACCTGGGCATTGTGGGCGACTTCGTCTTGGACGGCCGCCGCTATGGCAACGGCAAGCGGAAGGAGGGGTATGGTGCCCTGCTCGAAGGGCAGCTCTTTCTGGGCGTTTCGGCTTCGGACACGGTGATGAACTATTGCGCCTCGCGGCAAGGTTCCTTTTTCAGGCAATATGCGCTGGTGGCCGACGGGAAGATATGGCCCAACCGCCTGAAGGGCAAATCGCTGCGGAGGGCGGTGGCGCGGAAGGCCGATGATGCCCGCGTCTATGTGGTGGTGAGCCGCCAGCGCGAGTCACTCTACGACTTCTCGGAAGCCCTGGCCGACTATGGCATGCACGACGCCCTCTACCTGCCCGGCGGCGATGCCTATGCCTTCTGCAAGGTGGGCGGCGATACCCTCTTTTTGGGCGTTTCGCAGGAGCATGTCTATCCCAACACGAACTATCTGGTCTTCGGGAAATAATATTTTGTACGGCCAGCGCACTATTTCATACATTATTTGTTATACTTCATAACAGGCGGCATCTGTCGGCTTGCGGGCATGGGTGTTTTTACCTACTTTTGTTGTGTTCGGACAAGAGAATGCCCGATGTTTGTTTATAATCAGAAATAAAAGTATAAACCATGAAAAAATCAATGATGCTGGCCGTGGCTGCCGGTTTGTTGGCCTCGTGCCACACGGCCACACAAAAAGAAGAGAGAGAATTTGTAGGAAACTGGTTGGAGGTGATGCCCGTCAACTCCCAATTTACGCAGGGAGTGACGCTGAACGCCGACGGCACCGCTGCTTCCATCGGCATGGCTACGCTGAAGTATGAATCGTGGAGCCTGGCCGATGGCAAGCTGGTGCTCAACGGCAAGAGCATCGGCAATGGGCAGACGCTGGACTTCTCGGACACGCTGGACGTGGTGTCCATCACGGCAGACTCCCTGAAGTTGGGTAAGCATGGTGCTTATCGCATTGATTACTATCGGGTGAAGGAGGTGCCTGTCTTGGGCAAGGACAAGGCGTTGCTCGACTCTCTGCCGAAAGTGGAAGGTACGGGTCAGTTGCAGACGCGCGTCTATCGTGGCACGTTGCCAGCCGCTTCATGCCCGGGTATTGTTTACGACATCACCCTCTACAATTACGAGCATAGCGGCGACGGTGTGTTCAGGGCGAGCCTCACCTACCTGGAGGCCGAGGACGGAAAAGATCAGACGTACGAGTTTTGCGGACGCCAATATACCCTGCGCGGCAATGCGGTGGACAAGGACGCTACTGTCCTTCAGTTCATACCTTTCGACAAAGCCGAGGACACGATGAACTTCCTGTTCGGAGGTGACAAACTGACCATGCTCGATCGCGGGTTGCGCCCGATTAACTCGAATTTGAACTACACCTTGCATTTGCAATAGACTTTCGTTGGCAGGCTGCGGGCTTTTTCGTACTTTTGTGCTTTCATTTTTTAAATCAACAGAATACCTCTATGAAGTCGGATATCGAAATAGCTCGCAGCATCGAGCTCAAGAAAATCAAGCAGGTGGCTGAGAGCGTCGGCATACCTCGCGAAGAAGTGGAAAACTACGGCCGCTACATCGCCAAAATCCCCATTCATCTCATCGATGAAGAGAAAGTAAAGCAAAGCAATCTGATTTTGGTGACAGCCATCACGGCCACCAAGGCCGGTATCGGCAAGACGACCGTTTCCATCGGCTTGGCATTGGGATTGAACAAGATAGGTAAGAAGGCCATCGTGGCCTTGCGCGAGCCTTCTTTAGGTCCCTGCTTCGGCATGAAGGGCGGAGCGGCAGGCGGCGGTTATGCGCAGGTGCTTCCCATGGAGAAAATCAACCTGCACTTTACAGGCGACTTCCACGCCATCACCTCGGCCCATAACATGATTTCGGCTCTGCTCGACAACTATCTTTACCAGCATCAGGCCGAGGGCTTCGGGCTGAAGGAAATCATCTGGCGGCGTGTGCTCGACGTGAACGACCGCTCCCTGCGCAGCATCGTGACAGGTCTGGGGCCGAGTACCAACGGCGTGACACAGGAGTCGGGATTCGATATCACACCTGCTTCGGAAATCATGGCCATCCTCTGCCTGGCTAAAGATCAGGAGGATCTGCGCCGTCGCATCGAGAACATCATCCTCGGTTTCCGCTTTGACGGTACACCCTTTACGGTGAAGGAACTGGGTGTGGCTGGAGCCATTGCTGTCCTGCTGAAGGATGCCATCAATCCTAATCTGGTGCAGACTACGGAAGGCACGGCGGCCTTCGTGCATGGCGGCCCTTTTGCCAACATCGCCCATGGATGCAACTCCATTCTGGCTACAAAGATGGCCATGACCTTCGGCGACTATGTGGTGACGGAGGCGGGCTTCGGCGCCGACTTGGGTGCGGAGAAATTCTATAATATCAAGTGCCGCAAGAGTGACTTGCAACCCAAGCTGACCATCATCGTGGCTACGGCCCAAGGACTGAAGATGCATGGCGGCGTGAGCCTCGACCGCATTAAGGAGCCAAGTATGGAAGGCTTGAAGCAAGGCTTCGGCAATCTGGACAAGCACGTGCGCAACTTGCGTTCCTTTGGGCAGACCGTCGTGGTGGCCTTCAATCGCTTTGCCAGCGATACGGATGAGGAGGTGGAAGCCATCCGTCGTCATTGCGAAGAGAAGCTGGGTGTGGGTTTCGCCATCAACAACGCGTTTGCGGAAGGAGGCGAAGGAGCTGTTGACCTGGCCCGCCTGGTGGTGGACACTATCGAGCAACGGCCTTCCCAGCCGCTGGCCTTCACGTACGAGGAAACGGACAGCGTAGAGCGTAAGATTGAGAAAGTGGCGTGCAACCTATATGGAGCCAGCGTGGTGACTTATAGCATCCATTCACGTAAGATGATCAAACTCATTGAGCAGATGGGTATTACGCATTATCCGATTTGCATTGCCAAGACGCAATATTCCTTCTCGGCCGATCCGAAAATTTATGGGGCGGTGGACAACTTTGAGTTCCACATCAAGGACATTGTGGTGAACCACGGAGCGGAAATGATTGTGGCGATTGCAGGCGAAATCTTGCGTATGCCTGGTCTTCCCAAGGTGCCTCAGGCAGAGCATATCGACATTGTGGACGGGTTGATAGAAGGACTGAGTTAATGGATAATGGAGGATTTAATTAGCAAATTCCAGATATAAAAAAGAGTGCGTCCATGAAGGATGCACTCTTTTTGGTTTTTGTATAGTCTAATTTTCTATTCTCGATTATCCATTCAATAGGCAAAGAGTGGATAGTTCTTCATCGTCTCGTTGACGCGGGCACGAACCTGTGCGATAACGGCCTCGTTGTCCACGTTGGAGAGAACGGTTTCGATCATCTCAGCAATTTCGAGCATCAAGTCTTCCTTGGCGCCGCGGGTAGTGATGGCAGGCGTACCCAGGCGGATACCTGAGGTTTGGAAAGCAGAACGGCTGTCGAAAGGCACCATGTTCTTGTTGACGGTGATGTCGGCCGATACAAGGGCTTTCTCGGCTACCTTACCTGTGAGGTCGGGGTACTTCGTACGCAAGTCAACGAGCATGGAGTGGTTGTCCGTACCGCCGCTTACGATGGTGAAGCCGCGGTCGATGAGTGCCTGTGCCAGGGTGGCGGCGTTCTTCTTGACCTGCAGGGCATATTCCTTCCACGAGGGCTGGAGAATTTCGTTGAAGGCCACAGCCTTGGCGGCGATGACGTGCTCCAGCGGGCCGCCCTGAATGCCGGGGAACACAGCCGAGTCGAGCAGCTGCGACATCATCTTGATTTCGCCCTTGGGTGTCGTCTTGCCCCAGGGGTTGGGGAAGTCCTTACCCATGAGGATGATACCTCCACGAGGACCGCGCAGGGTCTTGTGAGTGGTCGAGGTGACGATGTGGGCATACTTCACGGGGTTGTCCAGCAGACCTGCGGCGATAAGGCCGGCGGGGTGTGCCATGTCGATCATCAGGATAGCGCCCACCTTGTCGGCTATTTCGCGCATGCGTTTGTAATCCCACTCGCGTGAGTAGGCAGAGCCGCCACCGATAATCATCTTCGGACGTTCGCGCAGGGCCACTTCCTCCATCTGGTCGTAGTCAACGCGACCTGTTTCCTTGTTCAGGTTGTATTCGCAGGGGTGGTAGATGATACCCGAGGTATTCACCAGCGAACCGTGTGACAAGTGGCCGCCGTGTGCCAGGTTCAGTCCCATGAACTTGTCGCCTGGGTTGAGCACGGCCAGGAAGACGGCCGCATTGGCTTGTGCGCCCGAGTGGGGTTGTACGTTGGCCCATTCGGCACCGAATATCTGCTTGATGCGGTCGATGGCAATCTGCTCACTCTGGTCCACCACTTCGCAACCGCCGTAGTAGCGCTTGCCGGGGTAACCTTCGGCATACTTGTTGGTGAGGCAGGAGCCCATGGCCTGCATTACTTCGTCGCTTACAAAGTTTTCGGAGGCTATCAGCTCGATACCTTTCAGTTGGCGCTGGTGCTCCTTTTCGATGATGTCAAAAATCAAGTTGTCTCTTTCCATGTGTACTATAATAGATTAATACTTCTTTCTTTAGAAAGTTTACAAATGTAAGCAAATAAATGAATATATGCGTCATTTTGTCTAAAAAAACACGCCGAAGGAGAAACTGAGTACGTTGTCCTTTCGGGTGAAGCGTATTTCGCTGTCGGGTATGTTTTCGCCGGTCGAAGGTTCGAGGTCGGGCATGTCATAGGTGATTTTCTTGGAGATGTTGTGCAGCCCGATGTCGTAGCGGAAGTCGAAGAAGATGCGCGAGATGGTGACTGCCACGCCCAGTGTCAGGCTGACGTTGAACGGGTAGAGTTCCTCGTGGATGTTGGCCATGTTGAAATTTTCGAAAGTGACCTTGCTCTTCTTGTCCCAGATGTAGCGCAGCTTCGGACCTCCGAAGGCAGCCAGGCTGTAGGGGCCTTCTTTGATGATGTTGTAGCCGTAGATGACAGGGAGTTCTACGCTATGGATGGACGAAGTGATGCTTCCTTGTTCGGGGAGGGTACCTTCGGGCGCCTCTGCTGGCAGGGGTTTGTCGAAGGTGATGTTGCAACGGTTGATGGTGTAGGACATTTCGGGTTGCAGGAAGTGACGGTCGAAATTGATACGCATGAACATCGAGGCAAAGTAGCCTATCTTGTAGTTGTTCTGCACCTGTTCGATGCGCTGGCCGTTGATGCTGAGGTCGGACACGAGGAACAACGAGGCGGTAAATCCGCCTTTGGCGCCGAAATTGACTGACGTTTCCGTTTTCTGCTTTTCCGTGTCGGTCGGCACGGCCGTGTCGGGCGCGGCCGATGATTGTCCGTATGCCAGTGCAGAGGCCGTCAGCAGGGCAAGCAAGAGTGTGGCTCTGTTTCGTTTCATGTCGTTCCTTCGTCTATCTGTTGTTTAACTTTTCTTCTTCTCGACGCTCCAGCCGAACTTGCCTATCTTGTTGCCCAGTTCGTAGTAGCCGCCGTGGACATAGACCAGCGGGTTCGTCTCGGCCAGTTCCAGCTTGCCCGTGTCGGGGTTCAGGTGGCTGGTTTCGGCGCGTACGTTCACCACGTCGGCGATGAACATGTCGTGCGAGCCCAACGACACGATTTCCTTGACGCGGCACTCGATGCACAGGGGCGACTCCTCGATGAGCGGCGCCTGCACCACGCTGCACCGTCCGGGCGTCAGATGCATTTCCTCGAACTTGTTGTAGTCGCGGCCCGAGCGTACACCACACCAGTCGGTGGCGCGTGCCATGTCCTTCGTGGTGAGGTTGATGACAAACTCCATGTTGCGGCGGATGATGTCGTAGGAGTGGCGTTCGGGGCGGACGGAGATGTAGCACATGGGCGGGTTGGTGCAGAGGGTGCCTGTCCAGGCTACGGTGAGTATGTTGTATTCCTCGGGTGTGCTTCCGCAGCTCACCAGGACGGCGGGCAGAGGATAGATGAGGGTGCCGGGTTTCCAGTCTTCTTTCATTTCGTTAATGGATAATGGATGAAGCCGATTGTTTTACCACAGATTACTCAGATTTACACAGATTTCTTGAAAAAGCATAGCTTGTCAGGAATAGAACAATCTGTGATAATCTGCGTAATCTGTGGTGAAAACGAGGCATTACATTTTCAATTAGATAATCTCGATTTCTTCTCTTGTCTGCTCCTTCTCGCAATAGTGGCACTTGATGACGCAGCGCTCCTTGTCGATGACGTGGAAGCGGGTGGGCATGGGCTCGTTGTTGGTGATGCACTTGGGGTTGGCACACTTCACGATGCCGCGCAGCTCGTCGGGCAACACCAGTTCGCGCTTCTCCACCACCTCGTAGTTGCGGATGATGTTCAGCTTCACGTTGGGCGCTACGACGGCGATGCGGTTGATTTCGTCGTCGCAGAAGAACTTGTCGGCAATCTTGATGATGCCCTTCTTGCCCAGCTTCTTGCTGTTGAGGTTGAAGCCGATGGTGATGTTGTTGTTCATGTGCTTCAGGCCCAGCAGTGATACCACGGTAAACAGTTTTTCGGAGGGAATATGGTCGATGACGGTGCCGTTCTCCAGCGCGGCTACCTGCAATTCTTTCTTGTCGTTCATTTCTTTTCTTGATTGGAAAATTAACGTTTCACCACAGATTACTCAGATTTTCACAGATTCGGGATTGATTGTCAGACGATAAAATCTGTGCCAATCCGTGTAATCTGTGGTGAGAATTAAAATGTTTTCGTTTATTTCTTCACTTCGTCCAGCGTGATGCCCAGCACGTCGCAGAGGATGGCTTCGCGGGCGTAGAGGCCGTTCTGAGCCTGCTGGAAGTAGTAGGCCTTGGGGCTTTCGTCCACGTCGTAGGCAATCTCGTTCACGCGGGGCAGGGGGTGCAGGATGCGCAGGTTGGGGCGGGTGTGCTCCAGCATCTTCTTGCGCAGGATATAGACGTTCTTCACGCGCTCGTACTCCATCAGGTCGGTGAAGCGTTCGCGCTGCACACGCGTCATGTACAGGATGTCCGCCTCGGCGATGGTCTCCTCGGTGAAGTCCGTGTGCTCCACGTAGCGGATGCCGTGCTCGCGGCAGTATATCTTATATTCTTCGGGCATCTTCAGTTCGTCGGGGGCGATGAAGTGGAAGGTGGGGTTGAAGTGGCGCATGGCCATCAGCAGCGAGTGTACGGTACGTCCGTATTTCAGGTCGCCCACCAGGAAGATGTTCAGGTTCTCCAGCGTGCCCTGCGTCTTGTAGATGGAGTAGAGGTCGAGCATGGTCTGCGAGGGATGCTGGTTAGCTCCGTCGCCGGCGTTCACGATGGGCACGTCGGTCACCTCGCTGGCATAGCGGGCGGCTCCCTCCAGGTAGTGGCGCATCACGATGATGTCGGCATAGTTGCTCACCATCTTGATGGTATCCTTCAGCGTCTCGCCCTTCGACGAGCTGGTAGCCTTGGGGTCGCTGAAGCCGATGACGCGTGCGCCCAGGCGGTTGGCCGCCGTCTCGAAGCTAAGGCGTGTGCGTGTCGAGGGTTCGAAAAAGAGGGTTGCCACGACCTTCCCGTCCAGCAGGTGGCGGTTGGGACGTTCTTCAAACTGCTTTGCCATTTCCAGCATATAGAGGATTTTTTCCTTGCTGTGCTCGGCGATGGTCACTAAACTTCTGTTTTCCATATCGTTGTTGTTCTTGTTAATTCTTGAATAAGACAGGAGGCGGTTCGGGATAAAAATATCTGAAACAAGTTTCGATATTTGTTCTCCTCTCACCTTTCACTGCCTTTCGAGAGTGTAAAGGTAGGCAAAAACTGCGGTAGTTGGAAACCTGTGCCCCGATTTTTTTTCCGTCCGCCGCCATTTTTCCTCCCGTCTCTACAAAGGTAGGCATCTCCCGCCGAAGCACCAAAAAAAGCACGCCGATAAGGACTGAAAATCTGTTAACGGACCCGCTCTGTTGTGTTAATAAAACTAATGCATTGTTTCTCAGTCGGGAAAACGATGTTTTCGGGCGGGCGGGGCGGCGCGTTGTGGCGAGGCATCGAGCACCCTCTTTTCCGTCCGATTGTCACATTCGGGAAAAGGGTATGTCTGCTGAATCAGGATATGTGTCCGGCCAATCAGGAAGTAAACTGTTTTTGTGTCTACCGAATTCGGAAAAGGATATATTTTTATTCACATTCGTTAACTTACAAATGACAAATGACAATTACAGTTAGTGTGAAATCACTTTTCGAGCCTCTCCTTCTTATACCCCTTATATATATGTTTATTATATTATATATTATATATATAATTATAATATATATATAATATATAATATAATAAATTTATAATATACTATATTTGTTCTGGATGATGCGGAAACTCGTTTTTACTAAACTGTAATTGTCATTTGTCATTTGTAAGTTAAAAAGTGTTTATCATCTGGGTTGCCGGACAGGCATATGTTTCCGGCCTTGAAAAGCCGCCGAAAAGTGATGCTTCCTCTTGTGTAATTGCGCCGGAAGTTGTATCTTTGCATGTTATTAAATCAAAGTAAAAACGAAACTCGGAACATGATAAAGAAAGTCGTCATAACCCTCTGGATACTGCTGGCCGTCATGCTGCTGGCATGCGTGCTGGTGTTCACCTCCATCTCGAAAGGCTGGATAGGCTACATGCCACCCGTCGAAGATCTGGAGAACCCCAATTACAAGTTTGCCACACAGGTCTTTTCGGCCGACGGCAAGACGCTGGGCACCTATTCGTACAGCAAGGAAAACCGCGTCTATGTGGGTTATCAGGACCTGTCTCCCCATATCATCAACGCCCTCATCGCGACGGAAGACGTGCGTTTTGCCGAGCATTCGGGCATCGACGTCAAGGCCCTGTTCCGTGCTGTGGTGAAGCGCGGCATCCTGATGCAGAAGAATGCCGGCGGTGGTAGTACCATTACCCAGCAGCTGTCCAAGCAGCTCTATTCGCCCAGTGCGGAGAGCACGTTGGAACGACTTTTCCAGAAGCCCATCGAGTGGGTCATCGCCGTCAAGCTGGAGCGCTACTACACGAAGGAGGAAATCCTGACGATGTACCTCAACAAATTTGACTTCCTGAACAACGCCGTGGGCGTGAAGACCGCCGCCTATACCTACTTCAACTGCGAGCCCAAAGACCTGAAAATTGAAGAGGCTGCTACGCTGGTGGGTATGTGCAAGAACCCCTCGCTCTACAACCCCGTGCGCTTCAACGAGCGTTCGCGCGGACGCCGCAACGTGGTGCTCGACCAGATGCGCAAGGCGGGCTTCCTGACCCAGGCCCAGTGTGACTCCCTACAGGCCCTGCCTCTGAAACTGAAATACAACCGCGTGGATCACAAGGAGGGACAGGCCACCTACTTCCGCGAATACCTGCGCGGCGTGCTGACGGCCAAGAAGCCCGACAAGTCGAAGTATCGCGGCTGGCAGATGCAGAAGTTCTACGAAGACTCGCTCGACTGGGAGACGAACCCCCTCTTTGGCTGGTGCGAGAAGAACACCAAGAAGGGCGGCAAGAAGTACAACCTCTATACCGACGGGCTGAAGATATACACCACCATCGACTCGCGCATGCAGCAGTATGCCGAGGAAGCCGTGACCGAGCACCTCAAGGAACTGCAGGGCTACTTCTTCAAGGAGAAGAAAGGCCGCAAGAAGGCTCCCTACAGCTTCCGTCTGACGCAGGAGCAGGTTGATGAAATCCTGTTGCGCAACATCCGCCAGACCGACCGCTACCGCCTGATGAAGAAGGGTGGCGCCTCGGAGAAGGAAATCATGAAAGCCTTCAACACCCCGCAGGAGATGTCCGTCTTCAGCTGGGCGGGCGAGGTGGACACCGTGCTGACGCCGCTCGACTCCATCCGCTACTACAAGCACTTCCTGCGTGCCGGTTTCATGTCAATGAACCCCCGCAACGGACACGTGCTGGCCTATGTGGGCGGTCCCAATTACCATTACTTCCAGTACGACATGGCCATGGTGGGCCGCCGTCAGATCGGTTCGACCATGAAGCCCTACGTCTATGCCCTGGCCATGGAGAACGGCTTCTCGCCCTGCGACGAGGCGCGCCACGTGTCCTACACCCTGCTCGACGAGAACGGCATTCCCTGGACGCCCCGCAACGCCAACAACAAGCGCCTGGGCGAGATGGTGACGCTGAAGTGGGGTTTGGCCAACTCTGACAACTGGATTACGGCCTACCTCATGAGCAAGCTCAACCCCTACGAACTGAAGCGACTGGTGCAGACCTTCGGCGTGCGCAACCGCGAAATCGTGCCCAGCGTGTCGCTCTGCCTCGGCCCCTGTGAGATATCCGTCGCCGAGATGGTGAGCGCCTACACCGCCTTCCCCAACCGCGGCATCCGTGTGGCTCCGCTGCTCGTCACCCGCATCGAGGACAACGAGGGCAACGTGCTGGCCACCTTCTCGCCCGAGATGAACGAAGTCATCAGCACCTCCAGCGCCTACAAGATGCTCGTCATGCTGCGTGCCGTCATCAACGAAGGCACCGGCGGCCGTGTGCGCCGTCTGGGCGTCAAGGCCGACATGGGCGGCAAGACGGGTACCACCAACTACAACGCCGACGGCTGGTTCATGGGCTTCACCCCCTCGCTCGTATCGGGCTGCTGGGTAGGCGGCGAGGACCGCGACATCCACTTCGACACCATGCTCCACGGACAGGGAGCCTCCATGGCCCTGCCCATCTGGACGAAATACATGAACAAGGTCTATGCCGACAAGACGTTGGGTTACGACGAGACGGAGACCTTCCAGCTGCCCGAGGACTACGACCCCTGCCGCGACAACGGCGAGGTGTATGAGGAAGTGGACGAACCTACGCCCGACATGGGGCTGGACGACCTGTTCAACTGACGCGCCGCGATGGAGTACCTGGTGAGCATCGGAAGTAACGAAGGCCGCCGTCAGAACATGCTTCTGGCGCGCAGGCGCTTGTCGGAACTCTTTGCCGACATCCGCTTCTCCTGCGAAGAAGAGACTGCTCCCTTGTACCTGCATCGTCCCTGCCGGTTCTCCAACCAGGTGGCTTGCTTCCATTCCGACCTCTGCGCCGACGAGGTGCGTGCCTGTCTGAAAGCCATCGAACGCGAGGCGGGCAGGTTGCCCGAGGACAAGCCGCGCGAGATTGTGCGGCTGGACATCGACCTGCTGATGTGCGACGGAATTATTATCAAGGCTGATGATTGGAAACGTGAATATGTTCAGCGCGGATTGAAACATCTGAATATAATTTAAAAGAAGGAGACAGACGAGCTATGACAATTATGATGGGGTGGATATTGACCCAAGGCAGTGAAGAAGTGCAGAGTAAGGTGGATTTGTGGTGGGGGTTGGATACATCCAACATCATTGTAATAATCTCGTTTGTAGTGGCCATCTGGTCTTGGTGGTACACCCGCGAAACGGTTGTGAGTATCCGTAACGAGGCAGACAAGGATCGCATTGACAAGGAATGCCAGCGGCGATTGCTGATGGACATTATTCGTCATCTTTATCGTAACAAAGTCTGTACACTGGCCATGCAAGCAAAATACTTGCGTGGAAAGATGACGGGGTATCCTTCTGATGAACATTTCTTGAAATTGAAGTTACTCCCTAGGGACATCTATTTGGAACAATTCTATAAGGACCCCGACAAGTTTCATCTGCTTCATGAACTGGAAATGCTGTTTCGTAACTACAATACAGAAATAGACGTGGCTCAGAAGCATCTTTCTGATAAAGACATGGACTATCACACCAAAATGAGAGATTTCGGAACCCTCAGCTTCAAGCCCGGTTATCTGGCCGGACGCATCCTTGGGGTAATGGCTCAAATTTGGTCAGAGGAAGGAAGTGCGATGTATGAAAAATGTGACGATGACACCAGAAAGGTACAATTGGCCAAGGAGGTGGAAGTTTTAAAAAAGGAAAAGCAACTCTCCGAAGAAGAGTGCAAGGCAATGGCATACTACCGCTTGGAGATGGCGGATATGGTCAGGACGTCGTATAGGAAGAATGTTAAGGACAACGAAGGTAACCAATATGATGTGACTGATGATGTACTGTCTGCGGCGGAAAAAAACGATGCCTTCTGTACCAATATCTTTTGTGGCCATGAACAGGAATTTTTGGATATGTTGAAGCTGGATGTGAATATTGAATGTGGTTTCAACAAGAAAAACGAAGAAAAAATCTATCTGATACCTTACGTACGATGACAGACAGAACTCTCCAACCCGAAATAAAAAAGCCTGAACACCTGACGGTGCAGGCGCCCGAACGAATGACCCTGCCCAATGGCGTCACCCTGAATGTGCTCAACGCGGGCGATAGCGAGGTGGTGCGCATCGACATCCTGATGGAAGGCGGCCGCTGGCACCAAAATCAGCCTTTGCAGGCCTTGTTCACCAACCGTATGTTGCGCGAAGGTACACGCCGCTACACCGCTGCTCAAATAGCCGAGCGGTTGGATTACTACGGCGCGTGGCTCGATCTCTCGAGTGCCTCTGAGCATGCCTTCGTCACCCTCTATTCGCTCAATAAATACTTGCCTCAGACACTCGACGTACTGGAGAGTCTGGTCAAGGAACCACTTTTCCCCGACGACGAACTGGCCACGGTGGTAGAGAACAACGTCCAGCAGTTCAAGGTGAATATGCAGAAGGTGGACTTCCTGGCGCATCGGGGGCTGATGGAAACCCTTTATGGTGCAGGTCATCCCAGCGGGCGGATGGTGGGCGAAGCCGACTACCGTCGTATCACGTCCGACGTATTGCGCAATTTCTACAACCGTCACTACCATGCGGCCAACTGCTCGATATATGTATCCGGCAAGGTGACGGACGATTGCCTACGGCGACTGGAAACCTGCTTTGGAACGGAACATTTCGGTACCTCTACCTGTCGGACAGAGCAGCTCCATTATGAACCTGTGCCTGCGGTCGGCCGCCGTGTGTTCATCGAGCGCCCTGAGGCCATGCAAAGTGCCGTCAGAATGGGTATGCTGACCATTCCCTGCCACCATCCCGACTACCAGAAACTGCGCGTGCTGGTCACCGTCCTGGGAGGCTACTTCGGTAGCCGCCTGATGTCGAACATCCGCGAGGAGAAAGGCTACACCTACGGTATTTCCGCAGGGCTTGTCTCCTGTCCGGGCAGCAGCGTGCTGTTCATCTCCTCCGAGACAGCCAACGAGTATGTGGAGCCTCTCATCCATGAAGTCTTCCATGAAATGGATCGTCTCTGCCACGAGCCAGTGCCCGACGAAGAACTCTCCATGGTGAAGAACTACATGTTGGGCGAACTGTGTCGCAACTACGAATCGGCCTTCTCCCTGTCCGATGCATGGATTTACCTTCAGACCTCCCGCTTGCCTGCCACTTACTTCGGCGAAGTACAGGATGCCATCACCCAAGTCACAGCCGAAGAGCTGCTTCGTCTGGCACAAAACTATTTTTGCAAAGAGAGTTTAAAAGAAGTGGTGTCGGGTAAAAAAATGTCCTAAAAAGCACCATGGCATTTCCTGCTATTGGGGGATAAATTGTACCTTTGTAAATCCAGTTGTAAAAAACGAAAAAGATTAATCTGCATGAAAATAAAATGTTTCTATATAGCGCTCGTATGCTCCTGCCTCTCTCAGGGGGTCGTGGCACAGAGCGAAGGCGGCTTCTTTGACAAGTTGAAGGGAGTGTTTTCTTCGGAAGTCATTATTGGCACCTATACTTTCAAGGACGGCTCTGTCTATAATGGCGAAATGAAGGGCCGCAAGCCGAATGGGAAGGGTAAAACCGTCTTCAAGTCGGGCGACACTTACGAAGGCGAATACGTCAAAGGAAAGCGTCAGGGCTATGGCGTTTATACTTTCTCCGATGGAGAACGTTACGAAGGCCAGTGGTTTCAGGATCAGCAACATGGCAAGGGTATTTTTTACTTCCTGAACAACAACCGCTACGAGGGCCTCTGGTATCAGGACTTCCAAAGTGGCGAAGGGACCATGTACTATTACAACGGTGACATTTACGAAGGAAACTGGCAGAACGACAAGCGCGAAGGGCAGGGCTCCTATACGTGGAAGAACGGTTCGAAATATACTGGTTCGTGGAAGAACGACAAGAAGAACGGGAAAGGTACCCTCGTGTGGAACGACGGAAGTCGTTATGACGGCCATTGGAAGGACGATTTCCGTAGCGGTGAAGGTACGTTCGAATATGCCAACGGCGATAAATATACGGGCGGATGGAAGGAAGATATGCAGCACGGCAAGGGTGTCTATATCTTTCATACGGGCGACCGCTATGAAGGCTCCTATGTGCAGGGCGAACGAACGGGCGAGGGAATCTATACCCATGCCAACGGCGACAAATATGTGGGCGGTTTCATGAATGGCCGCCAGCAGGGCAAGGGAACCTTTACGTGGGCCAATGGTTCCGTCTATGACGGTGAGTGGGCCGACAATGAACGGAGTGGCTACGGCGTCTATAAGTGGAACAACGGCGACTCTTACGAAGGCGAGTGGAAACACAACCAGTTCGACGGCCAGGGTAAGCTGGAGATGGCAGACGGAACACGTTATGAAGGCGGATTTGTCAATGGCCTTGAAGAAGGAAAAGGAATACAGACCGACAAGGAGGGAAACACAGCCGAAGGCGTCTTCAAGCAAGGCAAGAAGGACGGTCTTTTTGTGGAGAAGGACAAGTATGGCAAGGTGACCCGCCAGATTACTTATAAAATGGGGCGCATTGCCCCCAACAATTGATATTCACCTTGCAGGATGCTTTTGCAGGGGAAGCGCCCCGTCAGAGATTTTTCAGACATCTCTGCCGGGGCGTAGTTGTTCTGCGTCGTTGTAGCACAGGACGGCGTTGACCAGCGTGGCGGCCAGATTGCTTCCTCCCTTGCGTCCTTCGACAATGATTTTGGGGATGGTAAAGGGTTTCACCATGTGCTTCGACTCCTGTACGTGGACGAAGCCGACAGGAGCCGCCACAATGCCTGCCGGATGGGCTTTCCCTTTGCGCATCAGGTCACAAAGCTCCATCAAGGCGGTAGGTGCGTTGCCGAAGACAAACAAAGCGTCAGGGTGTTCCTCTACCGCCAGGCGGATGCCTGCCTGCGTGCGGGTGATGTTCTTTTCGGAGGCCATTTCGGCCGAGCGCGGGTCGCTGAGGTAGCATTTCACTTCCACTCCCAGCCGTTGCAACGCTCCCTTGCGGATGCCGCTGGCGGCCATGGTCACGTCGGTGACGATGGTCTTGATGCCGCCTTGGATTATTTTCTCGTACAATGTTGCTACCGCATGAGGATCCGTGTAGAGAAGCTGCTCCATTTCGAAGTCGGCCGTCGTGTGGATGGCGTGCAGCAGGGCCCATTTGTGATCCAGAGGGATATCCTTGTTTCTCAGTTCGCTTTCGATGGTGCGGAAGCTTCTTATCATGATGTCCTGCCCGATGGAGGCGTCCGATGTGTGTTCCTCGCGATAATAGCCGCGTGGCGTGACGAAGGCGCCTTTCCATTCATAGGATTGAGAGTTGCCGATGATGACGACGGTAAACATGTCCACCTCCTCAGGATCGAAGGCCTGTAAGGTGGTGACGTAGCTCTCTTGTTCAGGTCTGCCTGCCTGGCGTACGTATCCCACAGGCGTTTGTGGTGAACGTCCCTCGCGCAGGAAGATTTCTTTCAGACGATAGAGCTGCCAATATCGGCCTTCGCTCTTGGGGTTATAGACGGCGGTGACAAAATCGGCTTGGGCGGCGGCTACAATCCGTTTCTCAATACGTTCCCAAGGTGTCATCAGGTCGCTCAGGGAGATGACGCAGAAGTCGTGTCCCATAGGTGCGCCCAGCAGGGAGGCTGCCTTTTGGAAGGCGCTGATACCAGGGAGGGATACGATTTCGACCGAGCTACCCCGTTCGCGCTTCATTTCGTAGATGAGCGGTGTCATGCCATAGATACCTGCGTCGCCCGAGCTGATGACACACACTGTCTTGCCTTGTTCGGCCAGTTCGAAAGCCTGTTCGGCCCGTACCCGTTCGCGCTTCATACCCGTGTCGATGCAGCTCGTTTCGGGGCGCAGGTAAGGGGTGACAAACTGGAAATAATATTTGTAGCCTATCACGGCGTCTGCCTCCTGCAAAGCAGCCTTGACGGCAGGAGTAATGTCTTGTCTGCTGCCTGGCCCGATGCCGGCAACGATTATTTTCGATTGGTTCATTTCATTGGATTTCATAATGTTTGGCAAAGATACGTCTTTTTGGCCAACTTTCAGATTGCCTTCATCCGTCTTTCATCTTATTTCAGTCTTTTCCAGCTGCATAGGCTGCCTTTTTTTCCATGATACCTACATTGCGATGGTACAGGCTGAACCGGATATGTTCGATGAAGATATCTTGGATTTCAGTCATTTGTCCCAAGCCTTCCTGACTTACATGAACGGTATAGCCTTCTGCTTCCAGCTTTTCTTTCCATTCGTTGGCTATATCGTTGCGGGCATGGTCGCCCGCTACTAGCATGAAAGGCTGTAGGATTACGTTTCGGGCTTTCGATACCTTCAATCGTGCCAGCAAATTGTCAAGGGTAGGATAACCTTCTATCGTGGCTACGTGGCAGTTTGAATGTCCGGAGGCTTTCAACATATAGTCCATTTGGCTATAGACGGCTGTTCTGGGTGTATAGGTACCGTGTCCCACGAGTACAAAATGTTCCTGTACCTTTGGTTTTCCTTTCGATGCTTCTGTGTTCAGCCGTTTGGTCAGGATATCAGCCACCTTTTCGCAATCCTCTATTGAGTAGAGCAGGGGAGTACCTACGCGTATTTCCTTGAAGAAAGCCTGTACACTTTCCACATCGTGCCGAAGTGATTCCATCTCCACTCCATCAATGATATTGCTGCTCTGCACGATGATGTGTGTATAACCTTCGGCCCGCAGGCGTAGAAGTGCTTCTAGCGGAGTATCCTTTCGGATGCCGCGTTGTTTCAGGCGGCGGATGACGATGCGTGATGTATAAGCTTCGCTAAAGGTAAGTTCGGGAAAGGTTTCCTGTACTTTCCGATTGAGAGCATCGATGGTGAGGGCGCGTGTGTCGTCGTAAGTCGTGCCGAAATGCACCATCAGCAGAGCTGCTTTCTCGTCCGCCTTCAGGCCGGCAAGAAAATCGGAAGGGACAAAACCGCCCTCTCCGTATGCGCGACAGAGGAGGACGGTTTGCCATAACAAAAGTAAAGTAAGGGCTTTTTTCATGCAGAGGCGGATTTTATTGGTTGCTCATGACACGCAGAATGTCGAAATAGAAGCTTTCGTCCACTTCGGCTCCTTTTTCCACTTTGCCTGTAGCAATGTCGTAAACGTAGAAGCACGACTCTTCACGGGTGTTTACACCGATGTAGGCTTTCCCGTTGACAATGGCCGTACGTTGTGAGAAGCGGCCTGCGTTGTAGGGAATATCTATATTATTATATTTCAGTCGTTCTCTTGTACCGTCTGCCAGATTGAGGATGGTGTAGTAGTGGCAATAGGAGTCGATGTTGAGTTTACCGTCTTGTGGATCACCGTTGTCGTCGCGTACATAAGCCAATGCCTTTCCGTTGCCCAGTGACTGGATGGTGAGTAGTTTGCCGTCAGCATTCGGATAGCCGTCATAGGTAGGGTCAAATTGGGTTTCCCCTTTTTTGATTCGTCGCAGATGTCCGATTTCTTTTTCATTTTCGTCGGGAGTGAAAGTGGCCAGGTAAAGGTTGTCGTTTTCGTCATACATCACGCAGTTCTGCATCAGTTCGCCGTATGCGCTGCCTGCCATCTGTTGGTCGATGTTGTTCGGCTCGTTGCTTTCCACTTTCATGGTAGCAGGGTCGATGATGGCAGTATAAAAATAGGGGGTAGCCTTTCCATTTCGCTTCGAGGTCTTGGCGAAATAGAAGTAATAGAGTTTCTTGTCACTCTGGCGGTAGGTCAGGATACCCGATGTGGTGAGTACTGGATAGCCTTCAGGGGCGGTGATTTCGCTTAGCGTACCGCTTCCGATAATTTCCATGTTGTCGGCATTCAGCTTGGTCCAGATTATTTTGTCCGTATCTCCGTTGGCTGCCATGATAATCAGTGTCTTGTCGTCCAGCCAAGCGTGTGTATAAGAACGTGCCTTGAATGTATATCCGTCGGCAAACGGACGTTGTCCTACAACATTAAGGCTATTTTTGCCGGTTGTAGGGTCATAGTTCACTTCCAGTTTCACAAAGCGGTCGGCGGGTTGATAAGGCACTTCGTAATAGTATTTGCCTTTCACGATGGCTTCCATCGTATAGGTGTTTCCGTTGGATTCAAACTCCGAGCCGATACCTTCAATGCTGATTTTATCTGCGTCGGCACTCAGGTCGGAGACGCTTCTGACAATGGTTCCATCGCCCTGGCTCATGCCTCCGTGCTTGCCTACACTGAGAAATAGGTCGAAGTGATAGTCCTTCAGTGTTTCTTCAGGGTTTTCGCTACTTCCGTTTCCTTTGGGATCATCCGAACAGGCAGAGAAAGAAGTGGCCATCAGGGCGACCATACATGTACTCAATAAAAAGTTGAATTTTTTCATAATGAAACAATTGGTTATTGGTTGGATTAATTAATGAATAGTCTGAATTTGGCAAAGAAGGCCCGGCCAGGCTTCTGCAATTTATAGTTGTCGTAAGCCGTTTCGTCCAACAGGTTTGAACATTCCAGCGACAGGCTGTATGTATCGTCTTTCCACGAATAGGAGAGGCTGGCGTTGCAGATGTGTTGCGTAGGGATATGCGACTTGTTCTCGTACGAACCGTAGGCTTCCCAGGTCAGGAAATACCAGTGCACCCATTGGTAGTTGCAGTTCAGACGCAGCTTACTGCCGGAGAGTCCTACGTTGTGAAACGTATAGCTTGCTTCAGCTCCACCGAAGAGCCAGGGACGGTTGGGCAGGCGGTTGTTGTAGGTGGCCGAAGGTTTTCCGTCGGTTTTGTATTCTTGTTGGTCGCGTGCGTCTTGATAGCTCAAGTTGCCGGATAACTGCAGCCTGTTTTGCCAGTCATATCGTACTTCTCCTTCCATGCCCTTGATGTGTACGGCCGGAACATTCCTGTACTGCAACAGCCCTTCTTTTTCGATGACTTGCATTTGGATGAAGTTGTCCACATTGCGCAGGAAACCGTTGGCTTCGTAGTATAGTGTGTGTCCTTTAGATGGATGCCAGGTCCCGAAAATCCCAAGGTTGACATTGTCACTGCTTTCAGGTTCCAGAGCCACGTTGGCATAAACCGTTGTTCCGTTGCCAAGCAGCTCACGGGCGATGGGCAGGCGTACACTGTGCTCGAAGGAGGCTTTTACGGCAAAGGGGTGGACAAGGGTGAAACGTGTTCCTACGCCATATCCCCAATAGTTTCGGGTAATAGAGCCTTGCACCTTGTTCGACCCTGTTGTTGCGCCCAAGTCGGTCTGTCGGATGTTGGCATGGTTCACGTAGTTTTTCACGAAGAATGTGTTGTTCCATCGGTCGTCAAAAAACGCCTGATAATAGGAGAAACCTGTAATATGTTTGGTCAGTATGTCGTTTGAGGGTTCGAAGTCCGTATCCAGATCGTCATATCGGTCATTGCCCGTGCGATTCATCGAGTAATCCAGGTTGAAGCCGTGGTGTGTGTTTAACGTATAGTCCGCATTGGTGTGCACCAGTGTCATCGGTCGTTTATAGTGGCGCATTGAGCGCTTATTTCCTGTGATTTCGTTGCGTGAGCTTACAATGTAGTCTCCATTCCAGTCATATTTCCGATAGGCTGTATCCACCGTCAGCGAGTGGTCCCACGTGTGCGAAAGCGAGGCATTCATCTGCAGCCCTTCTACCAGGAAATTGTGCTTTTGGTAGCGTGCCGCCACGTTCCATGCGTTCGTCTGCTTCTCAGCCATACCATAGACCACTGTCTGTACGGAGCCTGTTTGCAACTCCTTGTCCGTTTTGGAATAAGAACCTGAGACGAAGAACGCGTCGGCCCACCACTTGTTGGCGAAGCCTATTTCCAGTTGGCCCAGCAGGGAGAAGTAATCATCATGGAAACGTCTGCGGTCGGCATAGACGTATGCGTCTGCTTCTTCGTCCCACACTTCCACGTCTTTCATCCGATAGTCGTTCTTCGAATA
>DXAV01000044.1 GCA_019116805.1 Candidatus Bacteroides merdavium
AACTGACCCCGAATACGACATACAGGTTTAACAAAACAATAGCGACTGCTACTATAAGGTTCATATTGACAGACGCTATTTTTGTATATAAAGGTTTAATACCTGTAGTTTACAGAATGCTTACTTATAAACTCCCGATTTTTTCTCTAATTGGAGAAAAATTTTTCCCCAGTCAGAGAAAAATAATGCTCCAACTACACTTCGTCCGGCCAGGGACAAGGCTTGCCCGTACTCTTGAACGTGGGACGCTGGGCATCGACCTTGCGCAGATACTGCCCCAGTTCCTTGGACAGACGACGTACAACATCGGGATGTTCGGCTGCCACGTCGTGCTTCTCGCCGATGTCTTCGGGGATATTGAACAACTCTTTCTTACCGGTCTCGTAGTAATATACCAGCTTCCACTCGTCCTTGCGGATGGCACAGTCGAGGTTGATGCCCGGTCCGTCATTGCCCCAGATATTAGGGAAGTTCCACACCAGCGCACGACCCTTCGAGGGGTCGCCCGTACCTTTCAGCAACGGCACGAAGCTGACACCGTCCAGCGGAGCTACCGTCCTGTAATCTTTCACACCGGCCATCTCGAGCAGCGTCGGATAGAAGTCCTCAATCATCAGATACTTGTCGCAACGCGTATCGGGTTTCACTACGCCCGGCCAGCTCACAATCATCGGCTCGCGGATACCGCCCTCGTAGAGCGAACCCTTGCCGCTGCGCAGAGGCGCATTCTGCGTATGCACTTCGCCGTCGCGCCACTCGGGCTCGGCAGCCAGTCCGCCGTTGTCGCTCATGAAGATGACAATAGTGTTGTCGGCCTCACCGTTCTTTTCCAGCCAGTCCATCAAGTCGCCCAGACTCTTGTCCATACCTTCGATGAGCGAGGCATAGGCAGCCTCCTTGTCGCTCAGCCCCTTGCGCACGTACTTGGGGAAAAAGCGCATGTCCTTGTCGATAGGCACATGGATGGCATAATGAGCCATATACAAGTAGAAAGGCTGGTTGTACTTTTTGGCCTTGTCCAGCGCCTTGATAGCCTCGCGCGTCAGGGCCTCGGTAGCGAAGACTCCAGTCCCCCAGTAATTCTCCAGTCCGGGAATGGACATCAGCGAGTAAGCCTTGCCGTCGCGCGTGTGGCCGTAGTTCCGCTCACTCAGATAGGTAGCTAGACCACCGGCCGCATGGCCGGCAATATTCACTTCAAACCCCCAGTGGGTAGGATTCTCTCCCGGCGTGTCGAGAGAGCCCCAATGAGCCTTGCCGCAATGGATGGTGTGATACCCGCTCTGGCGGAGCAGTTCGACGAACGAAGTGCCCACATACGTGTTCGGTATTCCTTCCACCTGGCTCACACCGTTATAGTTCCAGTCGGGCAGCTCCACCGTCTCGCTCTTGCGGTCGGTCTGCTTGTCGCGCTCCAGCGTCCAGTTGGTCACCCGATGGCGGGCATTGTTGGCTCCCGTAATGAGGCTGCACCGGGTAGCCGAACTGATGTTGCAGGCATACGCCTGGGTGAACATCATGCCCTGCTTGGCCAGCCGTTCCATATTGGGCGTCTCGTAGGCCTCGTTATAAGGAGTCTTCTGTGTCCAGAAAGGCAGTGACGTATCCTGCCATCCCATGTCGTCCACCATGAACAGGATGATGTTCGGACGTTTCTGCTCCTCGGCAGACGGTTGCTTCTTCGTCGCTCCCCACCCGTCGGTCATGGGTACCAACGGCGTCAGAGACAATGCGGTAAACAAATATTTATTCATAAATCAGAGAATTTAGATAAGGGGTTAGTAGAATATGAAAGTTAAAGTCAGGGCAGCTATTCCGCATAATAAACACTGAAGTCTCGTATCTGCGGAGTGTCTGTACATTGCTCCACAACTACACGGAAAGCTGTTGCCTCTACGGGGTCAAAGCGTTCGATGCGCTTGTGTCCCACCGATGTTCCCTTGGCCACAGTGACCCACTTCCCGCCTATGCGGGCTTCCACCCTATAAGCACGGATGCGTTCGCCCAGCGTGATGTCTTCCTGCAGGATGTAATAGTTGGCCTTCTGTTTGCCTTTCAGGTCCAGCGACAGTTTCTTCGCCTTGCCGGAGGTCTGGGCCAGCGGCGCGCCGAAACGGCGGGCTATCTCTTCGCCCCATTCTTTCAGGCGCTTCACGTCACCCTCGGGTATCACTCCGTCCGGGTTAGGCGTCAGGCCTACAATCAGCGTAGCATTACGTCCCACCGACTTCTCGTACATGTCCATCAGGTTCTCCAGCGGATAGACGGCTTTATCATCGTCGCCCGGTTCCCAGAACCATTCGTGGCGTCCGTTGTATCCGCGCAGTGGTGTGTCGGCCATGGCGGGCACCCAATAGTGGCCGTCAGCATCGCCGTGGGCCAGCAGTTCGTTGTGGTTCCTCACCCCCTCGTTCGCATTGCTGTGACTGTAGGGATAAGGGAAACTCGACCAGCAGGGATAGCCTACCGTACCGCTCTCCGACCCTCCCCAGCGGAAGTCCGCACGGTTCACGTTGTGGTAGAACAGACATTCCGGCTGATATTTGGTCACGATGGGTTCCACATCGGGTCCCAGTCCCTTCGGGTCGTCGGCACCGCCGTCAAACCAAATCATGAACAGGTCGCCGTAGCGGGTACAAAGTTCCGTCACCATCTTCTCGCACAGGCGCTTGTACCAAGCCTGGCGGTTGCGTGCAAACTCACCGTCGCCCTCGGCCTTGAAGTTGTGGATGCCCAACAGAGAGTTCCAGCGGATGCCGATATAGATACCCGGCTGAATGCCATACTTGCGGCAGGAATTTACAAAGTCGCGTACAATGTCGCCCTTGCCGTCGCGCCATTTCACCGCCTTCAGGCAATAGGGATTCACGTCGCTCTGCCACAAGCCGAAGCCCGTTTCATGCGTAGCGGTAAGCACGGCAAACTTCGCTCCGGCCGCCTTGGCAGCCTGTATCCACTGGTCCGTGTCGAGCTGCGTGGGATTGAAGATATTATAATCCTCCACCGGATTGATGCGGTTATTTCCCTGACCGTACACCAGCCCATCAAAGACATGAAGGTCGTAATGGAACACAACGCCCATCTCCGCCTCGTGCCACTTCAGCTGATGGGGGGCAGGCACAGGGTGAAGATCAGTCTGCGAATTGGCAGACATGACCATCAACAAACAACAAAATATACCTATCAATTTCTTCATAATCATTCTTTTTCTATCAAGTTTATATCATTCATACCTATTGTTCTCTACCACTTTGGTCTTCATATAAATCCTTGTAGTATTTAATGTGTTCATGCCAAGGCTTATCTTCCAACGGAAGTACTTTGTGGGTCTCCGCCCATACATTCCATTCACGTTCCAATGCTTTCACCTTTTCCGGATAACGGGCAGACAAATCCTTCTGTTCAAACGGATCGACAGACAGATCCACCAATTCCCAAGGCGAATTCCGGTTGTTACGCACCAACTTCCAATCGCCCGAGATGATAGCACACGAGCTCTGATGCTCAAAGTACAATGTACGCTCCTGCAACTTTTCTCCTTTCGATGCAGGCAGCAGGCTTATGCCAGGCAGATCTGCATGTTCAAACTTCTCAGACGGATAGATGGCCGAACCTAAATCCATACAAGTCGGCAGCAGGTCGATGACATGAGCAGTCTGCTTGCATAATTCGCCTTTCATCGTATTTTTACCAGTATCTCCAAAGGTCAGGATAAAAGGAGTACTCGTTCCCCCCTGATAACACCATTGCTTATAGCTTCGGTAGGGAGTATTAGACAAGTCGGCCATCAGTTGGCCTAGATAACCGCCTTCCAACGTAGCACCGTTATCACTCAAAAACATAAAAACCGTATTTTCCAGGTTTCCCTTTTTACGGAAAGCTTCAACAATCTGTCCCACTCCGTCGTCCATAATCTCAATCATAGCTGCATAAGTAGCCATATCCTCAATCCACTTCTGACGCTGTTCCTCTGTCAAATCTTCCCATGCGGGACGCTTGCCTCCGAACTCCTTGTCGTAAACCGGCAATTCACTGTCCGAAGGAACAAGCCCCATGTCCTTTTGCCTTTCGAAACGCTGTCTCCGCAACACGTCATAGCCCACCCGATAGCGCTCTCTGCATTTTTCCACCCTGTCGGCCGGTGCCTGCAACGGGAGATGGGGGGCATAATAGGCCACATACAAGAACATCGGAACGTCCGACGGATGCCGGCGGATAAAGCTGGCCGCCGAATCGGACAAGGCAGTCGTATAATAATAGTCATCCGGAAAATCCGTCACGAGCGTCATGTCATCATACACAGGTTTGGGCTTATAATAACTTCCTCCTCCCGTCAAACAGCCATAATAACGGTCGAATCCCCGCTGAGTGGGGAAACTGCCATTAGGCGCATAGAAAGCTCCATCTACCGTCACATGCCACTTTCCGCACATGTATGTCCCGTATCCATTGGCTTTCATCACTTCCGCAATGGTAGGATACTCCTTCGATATCTGCCCTCTGTAGCCCGGCCGGTGTTCGTCTACTGCTGTCATCCACCCCATACCCACCTGATGTTGGTAACGTCCGGTCAACAAGGAAGCACGTGTAGGACAACTTCTTCCCGTATTCTTAAACTGAGTGAAACGTACACCTTCCCGGGCAAGACTGTCTAGATGAGGAGTCAGTATCTCGCTCCCGTAACAGCCTATATCCGAAAAACCCATATCATCACACAAAATCAATACAATATTGGGAGAAGAGACCGACTGCCCCGCAATAGAAGTAGCACACAAAGTAAATGCATAAGAAACATACATGAACCGATTCATCATAACACCTTTTATTAGAAATCTTAATATAGTTACAATACCTAGAAAATACCCCCAATTATTAGTAAGGATCTTAAAACCAGGCAAGCATAACTAAAAAATTTTCTATTTATATAAAAAAAGGTGTGCCAAAGATAGAAAGATAAGCTTAATCCCTGGCACACCTAACTTATAATTTATTCAGAAAAATCTATTTTTTACTGAATGGCATAAGCACCGGCTTCAACAGGCCATCCCGGATTCTGATAAACTACAGAAGTTGAAACATCTCCACCTTCTTCGGGTGTTGACATACGGAATACGTCATAAGAAATCGGTGACAAATAGTTGGCCGATTCAAAACAATAGCCATTGTTCTTGATTACATAATCGTTCTTAGCCTGCGGGCGTAAATACTTGCTAACAGACGCATCATTGGGTGCCGTATATGTTTGTTTACAAGCCTTACAAGCATTCTCAAATTCGGTATGGAATTCATCCCAATAGTTCATACCTTCCACCCAATAATTCTGCATCATGTCCAAAGAACGCCAACGATACAAATCTGCTCTACGCATACCCTCAGCAATAAACTCGCTACGACGCTCACGACGGATGTTGTAGAGCGTAGCATCTACAAGCTGAGTACCGGAATAGCGTGCCAAGTCGATTTCCTTAGTCAAATCAGTGGCAGCAATTGTCTTCTTGTAGTCAGTATCCACACCGGCACGACGACGCAAAGCTTTCCAATACTTATCGCACGTGTCGTCCAGATTGCCATGACGCAGGTAGTAGGCCTCGATATAGTTCAGATAGGCTTCCGCAGCACGGAAGATGGGCAAAGCCAAAGGATAGGCGCTGTTGTAAATTACATCATTGTCTATCCAACCCTTACGGGGAATGTAACCTGTACTGGTCACACGGATACCACCAGCTGCAGACGTCAAGCCCGGAAGCTGGAACATGATATCTTTACCATTGACAGTCATAATCTTGTCACCAGGCTTTCCGACGGAAGTCACCAGACGCAAGTCGCGGTCGGTCATCGTGCTCACCAAACTCTTGTCACCCTGATAATTGGGAGAAGCATAGATGGGCAAACCATCAGTCATCAGATAGCTATCGATTAGAGAACGAGTAAAGCCAGTACCATCTCCATGAACAAAAATAAATGTACCTTCTTCCGTATCAATGGCACCATAACCATGAGTGGCACCCACCACCTGATTCTGCACCTTGGCCTCCTCGCTGTACATACGCCACAACAATACTTCATCACGTTGGTTTGAAAGGTCAGTCTGGTTATACAGGCCAGCATAATCATCCATCAAAGCAGATGCATCACCCACCAATTTGGCAGACTCAATGGCCTGGTCCAAAAAGAAATTCAATTCTGTAGTCATGTCGGTATTAAAAGAGGCAGCATCTCCTGGCCATCCCGGTCCGCCCGGAACACGTGCCGTACCTGCATGATACTTTTCCCAAGTAGCTTCGTACAAAGCGACACGCGACTTGAACAGCAAGGCGCATTCACGGTTCAGACGATGGGCCGTAAAGCTGTTTGACTTGGGGAACAGACGCTCAATGGCTTTATCCAAATCTGACAAGATGAAACGGGCTACCTCATTACGGGGCTTACGCTTGTTGGCCTCCACGTTGGCAGCGTAGTCACCGTCGGTCAAGACCTCGGTCACAATGGGGAAGTCGCCGTAAGTCTTCAGCAAGCTGAAGTAAACATAAGCACGGAAGAAATACATCTCGCCGATGTAGTGATTCACATTGCCATCATTGCTCAGTGTACCGTTCTCAAGATTCTCGGCAGTGCGCTGCAGGAAAAGATTGCAAGTGCGGATGGTACTGAAACTGCCATAGCTACCGCTGGACGGTACCTGAACGCGCTGCGGCAGGAAGTTGTCCACTTGGCTGACAGCTGTCATGTCGTCACTGTTGTTGTCCGTCGTAAAATATCCGAAGGTACCTGTACCCGTACCGTGGTCGGGCAGCAAGCCGTACATGTTATTACAATAAGGCTCCAGCTGATTTTCGGCCGTGAAGAAGTTACCGTCCACATTGTCCGAAATAGGGGTTTTATCCAAAAAGTCTGCACAGGAAGTACCCATCAGCAAGGCTGCAGAAAACAAGAATATATATTTCAATTTCATAATCGTAAATGCTTTTATAGGTTACAATGTTACATTAATACCACAAGAGAGCGTACGGCTTAACGGATAAGTCATACCGTTCTGATACAAGGCTTCGGGATCGAAATTCTTGTTGATGGCAGTACCGGTCCACAGATTGTCGCCCGAGAAGAATACTCTGACGCGTTCCAAACCAGCCTTACGTGTCCATGCTTTCGGCAATGTATAACCAATCTGCAAATTTTTCAGACGAATGTAAGCTGCATTCTGCAGGAATTGTGACTGACTCTGACGGTTCTGATTGGAGGTCCAGAGAGGACGCGGATAATAAGCGTCTGTATTGGCACCCAAGGGGTCGCCTTCCGGACGGAAGAAGTCCCAATGTTCTACATATCCGGTCGAAGACCATGCATCGCCATTTACACCCCAGAATATCATGCCGCTCAACAGATAATCACGTTTGGCAACACCCTGGAAGAAAACACTCAGATCAAATCCCTTCCATTCAGCACCAATGTTGAATCCGAAACGATAACGTGGTGTGCTATTACCTATTATCTTACGGTCACCAGGATTATCTACCTTATTTTCACCGTTGGTTATCTTACCATCGCCATCCAGGTCGGCATACATCATGTCACCGGCTTTCCAGCCCGAAGGTGCCAGACTGATGCCCGGAATTGTGTTCTGGTTCACTTTTTCAAGATGTGCTGCCATTTCCTCGTCGGTTTTGGCCATACCTACAGATTCATACCCCCAAATCTGTCCCAGTTCCTGTCCTTCGTAATAGGTACTCAGGCTCTTGCTGGCATTGGGATATTCGGTTACATGTGTACGCGAGTCGGAAAGATTGAAAGCAACGTTATAACTGAACTCACCGATACGGTCCTGCCAGTTCAGCTGAAGTTCCCAACCTTTGGTACGCAAAGACGTATTGTTGCGGCTCGGTGCCGATGCACCTACAATCGGAGAGATTTCCTGTGCGGGACCTACCATGTCCTTGGTATCGCGGATGAAGTAGTTGAAGTAACCGCTCAGGCGATTGTTGAAGGCTCCGAAGTCCACACCATAGTTGTAGCTATAAACGCGCTCCCAAGTCAGAAGCGAACTTACCAGTCCGGGAGCACCTGCGATATTCGATTTGCTGTCAGTGGTAAGCAACCAACGGCCACCGGCATCGGGGCTACCTACGGTTACATTCTGAATGGCATACGTAGGATAATAGGAGTTGGTGTTCTGGTTACCGAGGCTACCATAAGAGAAGCGGGGCTTCAACGTGTTGACCCACTCGGACAGCGGTTCCCAGAAGGATTCGCGGGCAATGTTCCAACCTACCGATACAGAGGGGAAAGTAGCCCAACGCTGGTCGGCGCGGAAACGGGAAGAACCGTCACGACGGATGTTGAACTCGAACAGATAGCGTCCGTCAAAGTCGTAGTTCACACGGCCGAAGTAGCCCAAAGAAGACCATTCGCCGCGATAGGCACCGTTGCTCTGCGTTCCCGTAGAGGTATTGACGTCAGGATTGCTGTCGCTCATCACGTCCGAACGCTTGGCCCACACGTTGTTATACCGATAGCTTTCGCTGTTCATACCGACCATTACCTTCAGATTGTGTTTCTCCAGGAAATTGAGGCTGTAGTCAGCATAAGCCGACGAAGTGATCATTGAGCTGCGCTGCTGTTCGCTGTAAGCCCATGTCTTGCCGGCAGCCAGGTCGGCATCACCACCCAGCCACTGTTCGGGTACCGGATTGTTATCCTTGTCATACAGATAGACACGTGCCACATTATAAAGATGTTCGTAGCTGCCGGTACGGATGGCCAGATCGCCGTGAATCGTCAGTCCCTTTACCGGAGTCAAAATCAGGCTTCCCTGTGTAAAGTACGTATCGTTCTGTGTATTGGAACGACCGCCCGACGTCAGCTGCATCAGCTTCGGGTTACGGGTATAGTGTCCGTTGTTATCGTAAAGCGGCATGTTGGGATGCAACTTGGTCGTTTCGGAAAAGAAACGGTCGCCATACAGTTTCAGGAAGGTAGGCATACCGATGTCTTCACGGATGAAACGGCTGTTGAATTCCAGACGCATCCACTTGGTAATCTCGGCACTGATACGAGCACTGGCATTGTAACGCTTCTTGTTATCATCGGCATAGTTCATCTGACCATCCTGATCAAAGAAAGCGCCTGATACATAATATTGTACTCTCTCGTTACCACCCGACAGACTCAAATTATGCTCCTGACCGAAAGCGGTCTTGTCGATGAAGTTACGGGGCCAGTTCTGGTTATCATTCGAATTTGTATTGAATGCAAAACAGTTTCCATTCTGACTCAATGAAGGATCAGCCGTAGTCGTAATTTCACCACGCATAAATTGCTGGATACGTTCCATCGTAATATCCGAGAAGAAGTGAGCCGCACCGCTACCAAGATTGTCGATGGCACGATTGAAATATTGGGCAAAAGTATAGGCATCCAACATGTCGGGAATGTTAGTCGGACGCGACCAACGCAAGTTGTTAGAGTAAGAAATGCTTGTCTTGCCCTGCTTACCTTTCTTGGTAGTTACCAAAATCACGCCGAAAGGAGCACGCGAACCGTAGATAGCAGCCGAAGCGGCATCCATCAATACAGAGATGTTGTCGATATCCTGCGGATTCAATTGGTTGATGTCACCGGCCACACCGTCAATCAAGACAAGAGGTGAAGCGCTAGAACCTGTACCCAAGTTACCCGTACCACGGATATTAAAAGAAGGATTGGCATCCAACTTACCACCGGCGTCAGGCATACTAACATTCAGACCCGGTACTACACCCTGCAAAGCCTGTCCTACTGAAGTAACAGGACGGGACTCCAGTTTTTTGTTATCCACCGAAGCAACGGCACCGGTCAGGTTTACTTTCTTCTGTGTACCGAAACCTACCACTACGACTTCATCGAGCATTTGATTATCTTCTTCCAGCGTAACGGAATAAGAGGTCTGAGACGGATTGATTTTTACTTCCACTTCTTTATAACCGATATAAGAAATGGTTAATAAACCGTTAGCAGGTACATCTTTCATATTGAACACACCGTTCAAGTCGGTAATCACACCGTTAGACGTCCCTTTGACAAGCACGCTGGCACCAATAATCGGCTCACCCTGTTTGTCTGTGATTTTACCAGTAATACTGAGATGCTGAGCATACATGAATATACTGCTCCAAAGCATCAAAAATAGAATAAAGACTTTTTTCATGTTTTCCTTAATTTTAAAGTTAAACAACGGATCATTTCCTTGCCACAAATTTATGAAATTCACACCCGAAAAGACCT
>DXAV01000045.1 GCA_019116805.1 Candidatus Bacteroides merdavium
CACCGTGCGGTCCTGCACGGCGCGGGCGTACCACTTGGCGGGTGCGTCGGGGTTCTGAGGCGACTTGGCCTGATAACGTCTGTACTTCAATGTTCCGATTGTTGACATAGCTTTGTTGTTTTAAATTTGTGCTTAGTTAATTGAAAATTGAGAATGGAGAATTGAAAATTAATTCCGGCCGCATTCTTAATTTTCCATTGTCCATTATCCATTGACGAAGGCAAAGATAAGGGGTATTCTCCGCCCGGCCAAAAAAATCGGGCCGCTGGGAAGTGAAAACATGTTAACGGATTAAAGGATTGTGTTAATAAAAATAATGCGTTGATTTACAAGCTGTAAAACGGTGTTTTCGCGCGCAGGAAGCAGTGTTTTCTGTTCCGAATGCCTCGGATGCGCTGTTTTTTGTCTGCATGATGGGGATGAAAATCGGTTTTGAATAACTGTCATCTGTCATTGTCACTGCCGATGATGTTTTTTGAATTTTCACGCCGCTTTCAGGCCGTTCCTCCAATGACAGAATGACAAATGACAGATGACAGTTAGTTGAATTCAGTTTGGAAAAAGTGTGTGACAAATTTTATATTATATATATAAATATATATATATATAATATAACTTATATTGGAGGACGCGCACACTTTTGAGAAAAAACAAACTGTCATCTGTCATTGTCATTGATGCTTTTCGTAAATATCTATATATCAGCATGATGTGTTTTTTTGATAATGACAGTTACATTGTTGATGATTGGAATCTGTAATTCCGGATTGGGCGAGGAGAGAAGATGCAGGCAGGAGGCGCGAGTCCGTATGGCGGGGTGTATGAAAAGAAAAAATGTTTTTAGAGGCTTAAAAATGCTGTTGCAACAGGTTGATAACCAGTGTATTTATAATATTTATGGATGTGCTTCGGAAAAGAGGCCCCGAAAACTTGGTTTTTCGTTTGTCTCTCCGCCTATTTTTCCGTATTTTTGTACTGCCAAAAAACAAGGAAAACCCATACAAACAGACATTACTAGTAAAGACAATGAAAAGAGAAAAAGACAAATCGGACAAAGATAAAAAAGACACGGCGGCATCGCCCTCCTTCTTCCGCAAGGTGGCGGCCGCCTGGCACAACGAGACGCTGCGCTTCATCGTGGGCCTGATGCTCGTCATCTTCTCCGTCTATCTGCTGTTGGCCTTCATGTCGTTCTTCTTCACAGGGGCGGCGGACCAGAGCGTCATCGACTCGGGGCGCTCCGAAGACCTCATGGCGGTGAACAACGGCGTGAAAAATTATGCGGGCTCGCGCGGCGCACAGCTGGCCAGCTACCTCATCAACGACTGCTTCGGCGTGGCCTCGTTCTTCATCCTGGTGTTCATGGCCGCGGCCGGGCTGAAGCTCATGAAGGTGCGGCACCTGCGGCTGAGGCACTGGTTCATCTGCTGCACGCTGCTGCTGGTGTGGTTCTCGGTGTTCTTCGGCTTTGCCTTTGCCAGCTTCTATGCCGACTCGTTCATCTACCTGGGCGGCATGCACGGCTACAACGTGGGCCGCTGGCTGGAGTCGCAAGTCGGCGTGCCGGGTGTGTGGCTGCTGCTGCTGGTGACGGCCATCTGCTTCTTCATCTACCTCAGTGCGCAAACCATCGTGTGGCTGCGCGGCGTTTTTGCCCTGAACTTCCTGAAGAAGAAGAAAGACGGACAGGAGAAGGCAGAGGGCGAGGTGCCCGAGGAGTTTACCACCTCGTGGACGGCCGACGCACGCCGCCGACCCGAACCGACGCCTGCGCCCCAACCTGTGATGGCGGAGGAAGAGCCGGAAGCCCCCAAACACGAGGAGCCCGAAGAGGACCCCGAACCTGAAATGGAAGAACCCGAGGCTGAAGCCTCGCACGAGATATCGCTCGACCTGGACGACCTGCCCCGCACGGCACCTGCTCCGCGCACGAACGGAGGCGACGTGGCCATGACGGTGGAGACGGCCGAACCCGAAATGGCCGCCCCCGAACCTGCTGCCGAACCGGCCTTTGAGGTGGAGGCACGCGAGGACGAGGAATACCAGGGACCCGAGCTGGAGCCCTACAACCCGCGCCTCGACCTGGAGAACTATCACTTTCCCACGCTGGACCTGATGAAGCACTACGACAACGCCGAGCCTACCATCGACATGGACGAGCAGAATGCCAACAAGGACAAGATCGTGAGCACACTGCGCAGTTTCGGCATCGAAATCAGCTCCATCAAGGCGACCGTAGGACCTACGGTGACGCTCTACGAGATTACTCCCGAACAGGGTGTGCGCATCTCGAAGATACGCGGGCTGGAGGACGACATCGCCCTGAGCCTCTCGGCGCTGGGCATCCGCATCATCGCGCCCATACCAGGCAAGGGTACCATCGGTATCGAGGTGCCCAACTCGAACCCCAAAATCGTGTCGGGGCAGAGCATCATCGGCAGCAAGAAGTTCCAGGAATCGACCTACGAGCTGCCCATCGCCCTGGGCAAGACCATCACGAACGAGGTGTTCATGGTGGATCTGGCCAAGATGCCCCACGTGCTGGTGGCTGGTGCCACAGGTCAGGGTAAGTCCGTCGGCCTGAACGCCATCATCACCTCGCTGCTTTACAAGAAGCACCCCACCGAGCTGAAGTTTGTGCTCGTCGATCCCAAGAAGGTGGAATTCAGCATCTACTCCGTCATCGAGCACCACTTCCTGGCCAAGCTGCCCGACGAGGCCGAACCCATCATCACCGACGTCACCAAGGTGGTGCAGACGCTGAACTCCATCTGTGTGGAGATGGACACGCGCTACGACCTGCTGAAGGCGGCCCATGTGCGCAACATCAAGGAGTACAACGAGAAGTTCATCAACCGCCGCCTGAATCCCGAGAAGGGGCACAAGTACATGCCCTACATCGTGGTGGTGATCGACGAGTTCGGCGACCTCATCATGACCGCGGGCAAGGACGTGGAGCTGCCTATAGCGCGTATCGCCCAGCTGGCACGTGCGGTGGGCATCCACATGATCATCGCCACGCAGCGACCCACGACGAACATCATCACGGGTACCATCAAGGCCAACTTCCCCGCGCGTATCGCCTTCCGTGTGTCGGCGATGGTCGACTCGCGCACCATCCTCGACCGGCCGGGTGCCAACCAGCTGATAGGCCGCGGCGACATGCTCTTCCTGCAGGGTGCCGACCCCGTGCGTGTGCAGTGCGCCTTCATCGACACGCCCGAGGTGGCCGAAATTACAAAATTCATTGCCCGCCAGCAGGGCTATCCGACGGCCTTCTACCTGCCCGAATACGTGGACGAGAACGCCAGTGGCGGCGACCTGGGCGATGTGGACCTGGGACGTAAGGACCCGCTCTTCGACGACGCAGCACGTCTGATCGTGACGCACCAGCAGGGCTCCACTTCGCTCATCCAGCGCAAGTTCTCCATCGGCTACAACCGTGCCGGCCGCCTGATGGACCAGCTGGAGAAGGCGGGCATCGTAGGGCCTGCGCAGGGCAGCAAGCCGCGCGACGTTTACTTCACGGACATCGTGTCGCTGGAGGATTTTTTGAGTAAAATGTAAGTGAGAGGGAGCATTTTTTTACCACAGATTACGCGGATTGACACAGATTCATGAAAATGGGTGAGTGAAGGTCTAAGAAAATCTGTGTGAATCTGTGAAATCTGTGGTGAACAATGACATTTCCCTTTTGGTTTTTTCAATTTTCAATTATAGAAAGGAATGCTGAACAAAATACTTTGTCTGCTTGTTGCCCTTTGCATGGGGCAGGCAGCTGACGCACAAGAGAATAACGAGGCCCGCCAGCTGCTCGACCGCGTGGCCGATACCTTCCGCCAGGCGGAGGGAGTGGAGATAGCCTTCGAAGTGCGCGCGCCCGAAGGCACGTCCGAGGGACGCATCCGCCTCAAGGGCGAGAAGTTCCGCCTCGACACCGAGGGCATCACGACGTGGTTCGACGGGCGGACGCAATGGACCTACCTGGAGAACAGCGACGAGGTGAACGTCTCCGAACCCACGGCCGAAGAGCTGCAGAGCATCAACCCCTATGCCTGGCTGTCGCTCTACAAGGACGGCTACACGCTGAAGATGGGCGAGCAGGCCGACCCGCGCCTCCACAAGGTGATGATGACCGCCAGCCGTCGGGGCAGCGAGCTGCAATGCCTGATACTCTATGTGGACAAACAGACGCTGCGCCCCTCGAAGCTGAGCCTTGTCCGCAGGGGCGACCGCGAGGCAGTCGTCGTGCTGGTGCGCTCCTATCAGACGGGGCAGAAATACGACGATGCGCTCTTCACCTTCGACAAACGCGCCTATCCGACGGCGGAGGTGATAGACTTGAGATAAACAAGCGAAAAACAGAATTGAACATAAAGAAAACAGTAAACAGTATGGAAACAGAAAAAGTGAAATGCCTCATCATCGGGTCGGGCCCTGCAGGCTATACAGCCGCCATCTATGCAGGACGCGCCAACCTGGCTCCTGTGGTATATGCCGGCCTGCAACTGGGCGGACAGCTGACTACGACCACCGAAGTGGAAAACTTCCCCGGCTATCCTGCCGGCATCGGCGGCCCTGAGCTGATGGAAGACTTGCGCAAGCAGGCCGAACGCTTCGGAGCCGATATCCGCTATGGCGTGGCAACGGCGGCCGACCTCAGCGCGAAGCCCTACAAGATAACGATCGACGACGAGAAGGTGATCGAAGCCGAAACCATCATCATCGCCACAGGTGCCACAGCCAAGTACCTGGGCCTGGAGGACGAGAAGAAATATGCCGGCATGGGTGTGAGTGCCTGTGCCACGTGCGACGGCTTCTTCTACCGCAAGAAGGTGGTGGCCGTTGTGGGCGGTGGAGACACGGCTTGCGAAGAGGCTTCCTACCTGGCCAGCCTTGCCAGTAAGGTATATCTCATCGTGCGCAAGCCCTATCTGCGTGCGTCGAAGGTGATGCAGGAGCGCGTGATGAACAACGAGAAAATCAAGGTGCTGTTCGAGCACAATGCCGTGGGCCTCTTTGGCGAGAACGGCGTGGAAGGCGTGCATCTGGTGAAGCGCATGGGCGAGGCCGACGAGGAGCGCTACGACGTGGCCATCGACGGCTTCTTCCTGGCCATCGGACACCAGCCCAATTCGGACATCTTCAAGCCTTATTTGGATACCGACGAGGTGGGCTACATCCTGACCGAGCCGGGTACGCCTCGCACGAAGGTGCCGGGTGTGTTTGCCGCAGGCGACGTGGCCGATCCGCACTACCGTCAGGCCATCACGGCAGCAGCCAGCGGTTGTATGGCGGCTATCGAGGCGGAGCGCTACTTGCAACAATAAAAAAAATCGGTTAGTGGAGGAAACCACTAACCGATTTTTTTCTTTATCCAATCTTGCTGATTTTCTTCAGCTTTTCTTCTTCGATGATTTTGATTTTTCGTCCGTCGATGGTGATGAGTCGTTCGGCGGCAAACTGGGAGAGCGTTCGGATGGCGTTTGAAGTCGTCATGTTCGAAAGGTTGGCCAGGTCCTCGCGCGAGAGGTAGATGCTGAGGGTGGAACCGTCTTCCTCCAGTCCGTAGCTTTCCTTGAGGAACAGGAGCGATTCGGCCAGGCGGCCGCGGATGTGCTTCTGGGTGAGGTTCACCGTGCGTTCGTCGGCCACGCCCAGGTCTTTTGACAGCTGCTTGATGAAGAACATGGCCAGGCCGTTGTTTTGCGTGACGAGGGTGGTGATGACACTCATGGGAATCTGGCAGATGACCGAGGGTTCGAAGGCAGCAGCAGCCGTGATATAGTCTTCGCCTGAGAAATAGGCACGGTAACCGAAGTATTCGACGGGCTTGATCATGCGGATGATCTGGCTTCTTCCGCCTACGCCGTCCTTATAAATTTTGACCTTTCCACTAAGCAGGCACATCAGGTGGGTAGGAGTCTCGCCTTCGCAATGGATGACCTCGTTTTTCTTGTAATTTTGAAGTGTGAAATGGTCAGCGAGAAATTCCCGTTGTTCTTCGTTCAGCGGAGACCACATGTCAGCGATAAGCTCCTGAACTTTTATACCCGATAGATTTACTTTTACCATGAGTGCTGCAAAACTGTGTTATATAGCACAAATGTAAAAAGAAAAAATTAAATAACACACATTTGTTGGAAAAATGTGCATTTGGAGTGGAAAAGAGGGCTGAAATGGGAAAAAAAGAGCGGTGAACAGTGTTGTATTTGTTCACCGCCCGTTGTTGTTATCATTTTGTGAACAGCAGTTCACGATACTTGGGCAAGGGCCATATTTCGTCGTCCACTTCCATCTCGAGGTGGTCGATGTGGTCGCGGATGCTTTCCAGATAGGGGCGTACCGTCTCTTCGTAGGCAAAGGCCTTGTCCTTGTAGTTGTCCATGTGATTGGCTACTTTGCGGGTCTCAGTCATTTGGCGTACTTGCATCTTGATGGCCGTCACGCGGCGCGATATTTCGCGGATAAGCTCCTTGCGGTCGGCGCTGAGCTCTTCATACTCTTCGGGCGTGAACGTTTCGCGCAAGCCGCGGAGGTTCTCCAGCAGGCGGTTCTGATAGCTGACGGCCGTGGGGACGATGTGGTTGATGGCCAGGTCGCCCAACACGCGGCTCTCGATCTGTACCTTCATGGTGAACTTCTCGAGCTCTACTTCGAGGCGGCTGTTCAGCTCTGTTTCGTTGAAGATGCGTTCGCCGATAAAGACGGAACGCGCCTGGTCGTCCACAAAGTGCATCAACGCTTCGGGTACATGACAAATATTGGTCAGACCTCGGCGGGCTGCTTCCTGTTTCCATTCTTCGGAGTAGCCGTCACCTTCGAAGCGGATAGGTTCGGAGGCGATGATCATTTCCTTCAGTGTTCGGAAAACGGCTTCGTCCTTGCTTGTTCCGTCTTCCATTGCCTTGTCCACTGAGGCCTTGAATTCGTTCATCTGGTTGGCCATGGCGGCGTTGATGGCAATCATGGCGGCGGCACAGTTGGCTGACGAACCTGCAGCGCGAAATTCGAAGCGGTTGCCTGTAAAGGCGAAGGGCGACGTGCGGTTGCGGTCGGTTGTGTCCAGAAGAATTTCGGGGATACGTTCGATGCCCAGTTTCAGGGTTGTTTTCTCGTCGGCGGACATTCTACTGCCGCTGGCCTGTTTGGCAATCTCGTCAAGAATGGACGAGAGCTGGCGGCCCAAGAAAATGGACAGGATGGCAGGCGGCGCTTCGTTGGCTCCCAGGCGGTAGCTGTTGCCGGCACTGGCGATGGAGGCGCGCAACAGGTTCTGGTTTTTGTAAACCATCATCAGCACGTTGACGAGGAACGTGAGGAAGAGCATGTTGCTCTTCGGGTTGCTGCCTGGGCCGAAAAGGTTGATGCCTGTGTCGGTACAGAGCGACCAGTTATTGTGTTTTCCGCTGCCGTTCACGCCGCTATAAGGCTTTTCGTGGAGCAGGACAGCGAAATTGTGCTTGCGGGCAATGCGTTTCATCAGGTCCATGACCAGCTGGTTATGGTCGTTGGCCAGGTTGACGTTCTCGAAGATGGGAGCCAGCTCGAACTGGTTGGGAGCCACCTCGTTGTGGCGGGTCTTGACGGGGATGCCCAGCTTGTGACATTCGATTTCCAGCTCTTTCATGAAGGCTGTGACGCGCGGTGGGATGGAGCCGAAGTAATGGTCTTCGAGCTGCTGGTCCTTGGCCGAGGAGTGTCCCATCAGCGTGCGGCCCGTCAGGCAGAGGTCGGGGCGGGCGTTGTAGAGGGCCAGGTCAACAAGGAAATATTCCTGCTCCCAGCCGAGGTTGGCATATACGCGGTTGATGTTTTTGTCGAACAGCTTGCATACATCGGTCGCCGCCTTGTCCACGGCATTCAAAGCCTTTAGCAGCGGGGTCTTGTAATCCAATGCTTCACCCGTATAGGCGATGAAGATGGTGGGGATACAGAGGGTGGTGTCCACCACAAAGGCAGGTGAGGATACGTCCCATGCCGTGTATCCGCGTGCCTCGAACGTGTTGCGGATGCCGCCATTGGGGAAGCTGGAGGCGTCAGGTTCCTGTTGGATGAGTAGTTTGCCAGAGAAACGCTCGATGACGTCACCGTCTTCGCTGAATTCGATAAAACCGTCATGTTTCTCGGCAGTACCGTCGGTCAGCGGCTGAAACCAGTGGGTGTAGTGGGTGACACCCATCGACTTGGCCCAGCTCTTCATGCCATTGGCGATGAGGTCAGCCATTGCGCGGCTGATGGGGGTACCTTTTTCGATGGCATCTGTTACGGCCTTGTAAGCTTCTTTAGGCAGATATTCCTGCATCTTCTTACGGTCGAATACGTGGCTGCCGTAGTAGTCGGACAGCTTTCCAGAGGGAGGAATGACTTCCAACGGCTTGCGGTTGGCAAGTTCCTGTAAAGCGAAAAAACGCATTTTAGACATATCAGACTCTTCTTTTATTGGTTTGCGGGCAAAATTACATGTTTTTTTCTATATTTCGGATAATATCGGATATGTCTCGACAAAAAAATCAAGTAAGCTTGTTTTCTGCTTCCAACTTTCACTATATTTGCTGCAATCATTGAGGAAATATTGTAAAGTTGGTACGATTGTTTTTGATAGGACTGGGTTTTCTGCTGCTATTTTTCTCTTCGGGAAAAGTACGGGCGGAGTATGCCCCCTATCCTTATAGAGGAAAGTTGATTTCGGCAGACTCCATTATGGAAAAGGTTGTCTTTTTTGCTCCTCTTTATGAACGTATCGTGGACAGTTACGATGCCGAGCTGTATATCAAGGGAAAGATAAACATCAAAAAGCAGAATAGACTGCTTCGTTATATTCCTACCATGTTTCGTATCAGAAAGGGTGTGAAGGAATATCTGATGGAGACATACAATGAGTTAAGCTTTACGGCACCTGATATATACGACCAGAAGGTGACAGCCACTATGGGGACGGCCAACGAGTTTTGGGACTTGAACGGGCAGCTTCCCCAATATTTCAGGTTCAATATTTATGCGCCGACTATTTTGGCAGACAAACTGCTTTCGCCTCTGGCTCCCAATGCCAAGAAATATTACAACTATCGGATTGATACAATACGAGGTGAATCGCATGATATACAGTATGTTATCCGTTTTATACCTAAGAGTAAGAGCTTCCAGTTGGTAGGAGGGTATATGGTGGTGAGCGACAATGTGTGGAGCATCCGTGAAATTCGTTTTTCAGGGCGTTCGGAAATCCTTTCTTTCAGTAATCATGTGCGGATGGGAGAAGTGGGGTGCGCGGACGAGTTTCTGCCAGTCTATTCAGATTTCGACGTGACGTTCAAGATGGTGGGGAATGTGATTGACGGTAACTACACGGCTGTGCTTCAATATAAGCGGATAAAACAGCGTGACCCTTCTGACAGGATGCCGAAGTCGGGCAAAAGCAAGTATGACTTGTCTGCTTCTTATACTTTGCGTTGTGATACGAATGCTTGTCTGCGCGACACGGCGGCGTTCAAGCAGATGCGTCCTTTTCCTTTGGACAAGCATGAGGACTCGTTGTATAGGGCTTATTTCCTGTATCGGGATACTCTGGCGCAAAGGCAGAAAGAAAAAGAAAGGAAGAAGAAGGCCAACAAGCGTCTGGAGTTTTGGGGAACTGTAGGAGATGCGTTGGTGAGCCGCTATACGCTGGATTTGGCCAATGTGGGCAGTGTGCGATGTTCGCCTCTCATCAATCCGCTATTGCTCAGTTACAGCCATTCCAACGGTATTTCTTATCGGCAGGAATTTCGCTATAACCGTCTTTTCCCTGGTGACCGGCTGTTGCGCATATCTCCTAGAATTGGTTATAATTTTACGCGGAATGAGTTCTACTGGTCGGTAAACGGACAATTGGATTATTGGCCTCGCAAAAGGGCTTCCCTTCATTTTGATGTGGGTAATGGAAACAGAATATATAGTAGCGATGTGCTGGATGACCTGAAAGCCATGCCAGACAGTCTGCTGGATTTCAGTCAGATACATCTGGATTATTTCAAGGACTTGTATTGCCGTATCACTCATAGTTGGGAGATTATAAACGGCCTTACGTTGGATGTCGGCTTGTCCATCCATCGTCGTACAGAAGTGGAGCGTTCGAACTTCAAGCTGCTCTTGCCGGATACTGGCGATTATATAGCTATGACCCGTCAGGGTGGGGAGGAAGATCAGGACCGTTCGGAAGTGTGGGATCTCAGTGTGCTTGGTAAACTTAGGCATACTTACAGCAGCTTTGCCCCTCGTGTGAAATTGAGCTGGAGCCCAGGTCAATATTACTATATGAACGGTGACCGTAAGATAAATCTTCATTCACGCTATCCGACTATTTCTGCTGAATGGGAGCGGGGCATTAAAGGCATACTGCCAGGTTCGGGTGCTTATGAACGTGTGGAGGTTGACTTTCAACATAACATCCCGTTGGGGCTGATGCGTGACATTTATTATCGCATCGGTTGGGGTAAATTTACCAATCAGGAAGAATTGTATTTTGTGGATTTTGCCAATTTCACCCGTTCAAATCTTCCTGTGGGGTGGAATGATGAAATCGGTGGTGTCTTTCAGTTGCTCGATAGCCGTTGGTATAACTCCTCGCGTGAGTATTTCAGGGCACATCTGACCTATGAGGCTCCTTTCCTACTGATGAGCCATTTGATGAAATATACCCAATATGTCTTGAATGAACGTTTGTATCTGAACACCCTGCTGGTACCCCATCTGAAGCCCTATGTAGAGGTTGGCTACGGCATCGGCACCCATATCTTCGACTTCGGCCTCTTTGCCAGCTTTGCCAACTGGAAGTATCAGGAGATAGGCTGCAAGATTACCTTCGAGCTGTTCAACCGTTAAAAGACGGAGGGTTAACATCTTTTATCCGAAACTCCTTGCTGTTGACAGCTTTATTCCATTCATTTGCAGATAAACCTTTTAAAACGAATGTACATGAAAAATTGGAGACTGGAAGCCGCCATCGTGGCAGTAGGACTGTTGCTGCTCGGCTGGATGCTGAGGGGCGGTATCAATGACTTTAGAGACAGAGAGCGTGTTGTGACCGTGAAGGGCCTGGCCGAGATGGAAGTACCTGCCGACAAGGTGGTGTGGCCCTTGGTGCACAAGGACATCGGCAACGACCCTGCCGCCATCTATGCCAATATAGCCAAGAAGAATGCGGCCATCGTCGCTTTCCTGAAGAATAATGGCGTCAGCGATGCCGAAATCAGCATAGCCCCGCCCGAAATCATCGACATGGAAGCCGAACGCTATGCCAATCAGAACGTGAACTACCGATACAATGCCACGTCGGTCATCACCGTCACCTCGAAGAACGTGGACAACGTGCGCAAGCTGATGACCGAGCAGGCCGAGCTGTTGAAGCAGGGCATCGCCATTGCGGGCGGCGACTATCGCTACAACGTGTCCTACGAGTTTACAGGGCTGAACACCATCAAGCCGCAGATGATTGAAGAAGCCACGAAGAACGCCCGTGCGGCCGCCGAAAAGTTTGCCAAGGATTCGGACAGCAAGCTGGGCAAAATCCGAAACGCTACGCAGGGGCAGTTCACCATCAGCGACCGCGACAGCAATACACCTTATATAAAGAGTGTGCGTGTAGTGACGACGGTCACCTACTATCTGAAAAACTAAAACACTGCTTTCTGAAGCATAAAAGTGCCATTTCCTGCTGCCAAAGCATTGCTTTGCGGCGGCGGAATGGCACTTTGTGTGTACAGGGCGGCTTTCTGCCTGTATTTTTTAGGACCGAACGTTTTGTCGTTCAAGAAAATAGTCCTATCTTTGTGCCCGATTTATTGAGTCAACATAAAGTCTCACTTAATTAATTACTAAAAACAACTTATTTATTAATGGAAAAATTTGAAAAAGTAGCTCCGGTTGAAGACTTCAACTGGGATGCGTATGAGAATGGCGAAACAACTTCCACTGTTAGCCACGAGGACATGGAAAAGGCGTATGACAATACGCTGAACAAGGTTAACGACCGTGAGGTTGTTGACGGTACCGTAATCGCAATGAACAAGCGTGAAGTAGTTGTGAACATCGGTTACAAATCAGACGGTATCATTCCGATGAGTGAATTCCGTTACAATCCTGATCTGAAGGTAGGTGATACTGTAGAAGTATATATCGAAAATCAGGAAGACAAGAAGGGACAGCTTGTCCTGTCACACCGCAAAGCTCGCGCTACCCGTTCTTGGGACCGTGTAAACGCAGCTCTGGAAAACGAAGAAATTATCAAGGGTTACATCAAGTGCCGCACAAAGGGTGGTATGATCGTAGATGTATTCGGCATCGAAGCCTTCTTGCCGGGTTCTCAGATCGACGTGAAGCCTATTCGCGACTACGATGTATTCGTTGGCAAGACAATGGAATTCAAGGTTGTCAAGATCAACCAGGAATTCAAGAACGTCGTTGTTTCTCACAAGGCCCTCATCGAGGCTGAGTTGGAACAGCAGAAGAAGGAAATCATCAGCAAACTCGAGAAGGGTCAAGTACTCGAGGGCGTTGTCAAGAATATCACATCTTACGGTGTGTTCATCGACTTGGGTGGCGTAGATGGTCTGATCCACATCACCGACCTGTCTTGGGGCCGCGTAAGCGATCCGCACGAAGTAGTAGAGCTCGACCAGAAGCTGAACGTAGTTATCCTCGACTTCGACGACGAGAAGAAGCGTATTGCTCTGGGTCTGAAGCAGCTCACTCCGCATCCTTGGGATGCTCTCGATCCGAACCTCAAGGTGGGCGACCACGTGAAGGGCAAAGTTGTCGTTATGGCCGACTACGGTGCATTCATCGAAATCGCTCCGGGTGTAGAAGGTCTGATCCACGTATCTGAAATGTCTTGGAGCCAGCACCTGCGTTCTGCTCAGGACTTCATGAAGGTGGGCGACGAAGTAGAGGCTGTAGTGCTGACACTGGATCGCGAAGAGCGTAAGATGTCTCTGGGTATCAAGCAGCTGAAGGCTGATCCTTGGGAAACTATCGAAGAGAAGTATCCTGTAGGCAGCAAGCACGTAGCCAAGGTTCGCAACTTCACTAACTTCGGCGTATTCGTAGAAGTAGAAGAAGGTGTTGACGGCTTGATCCACATCTCCGACCTGTCTTGGACGAAGAAGATCAAACACCCCTCTGAATTCACTCAGATCGGTGCAGACATCGACGTTGTCGTTCTCGAAATCGACAAGGAAAACCGTCGCTTGAGCCTCGGCCACAAGCAGCTCGAAGAGAATCCTTGGGATGTATTCGAAACAGTATTCACTGTAGGTTCTGTACACGAAGGTACTATCATCGAAATGCTGGACAAGGGCGCTGTAGTAGCTCTGCCTTATGGTGTAGAAGGTTTCGCAACTCCGAAGCACCTCGTTAAGGAAGACGGCTCTCAGGCTCAGCTCAACGAGAAGCTCGAGTTCAAGGTAATCGAGTTCAACAAGGACGCCAAGCGCATCATCCTGTCTCACAGCCGCATCTTCGAAGATGCGGCCAAGGCAGAAGAAAGAGCAGAAAAGAAGGCTGCCAAGAAGTCTAACAGCAAGAAGGAAGAAACTCCGATGATTCAGAATCAGGCTGCTTCCACTACGCTGGGCGACATCGACGCACTGGCTGCTTTGAAGGAGCAACTGGAAGGCAAGAAGAAATAAGAAACTTCTGATATGAATATGAAAAGTGCTTGTGCCTTGTGGCGCAGGCACTTTTTTTATGTCAAGTGGCAATATTAGTCGTGATTTATAGCTAACTTTGCATTGTTATGGAGAAATTTGAACTACATATCCTAGGATGCGGTTCGGCCTTGCCTACGACCCGCCATTTCCCTTCGTCGCAGGTGGTGAATGTGCGCGACAAGCTCTTCATGATTGATTGCGGTGAGGGGGCCCAGCTACAGTTCCGCAAGTCGAGGTTGAAGTTTTCCCGTCTGAATCATATCTTCATTTCCCATTTGCATGGCGACCATTGCTTCGGGCTGCTGGGGCTGGTTTCCACCCTCAACCTGCTGGGGCGTACGGCCACTCTCCACATTCATTCGCCTCGTGGATTGGAGAATTTGATGAGGCCGATGCTTGAATTCTTCAACCATCAAATGACCTATCAGGTGTTGTTTCATGAATTTGAGACTGCGCAGGCTTCCTTGATCTACGAGGATCGTTCGCTGACGGTCACTACCATACCTTTGCGGCATCGTATGCCTACTTGCGGCTTTTTGTTTGCCGAGAAACCAAGGCCCAATCACATCATCCGTGAGATGATCGATTTCTATCGCATACCCGTCTATGAACTGAACCGCATCAAGAACGGAGCCGACTATGTGACGCCCGAGGGCGAAGTGATTCCCAACAACCGCCTGACCCGTCCGTCTGATCCCCCGCGGAGCTATGCTTATTGTTCGGATACGCTTCCCTTGGCTTCGGTAGCGGAGCAAGTGCGGGGAGTGAATCTGCTTTTTCATGAAGCTACGTTTGCCGAAGAAGAAGCTCCGCGAGCTAAGGAAACTTTCCACACGACTGCTTCGGCTGCCGCTGCTATAGCTAGAGAGGCAGGAGTTGGCCAATTGTTGATTGGACATTTTTCTGCGCGCTACGAAGACGAGGCCTTGCTGTTGGAACAGGCGCAGGCCGTTTTCCCTCATACTCTTTTGGCTAAAGAAACACTTTGTGTTCCTATTTGATTAAACTTTTTGTATCTTTGTCAGTCAAACTACTACAAATGCGGATTAGAGTATATGAGCACCACATATAATGAGCAGGAAGTGTTGGCTCTTCTTCAAGATGAGAAAACACAGCGGCGAGGATTTGAGATGATTGTGGAGCAGTACAGCGAACAGCTGTACTGGCAGATACGTCGTATCGTATATTCGCACGAAGATGCAAACGACCTGCTTCAGAACACGTTCATCAAAGCATGGACCAACATCGACTATTTTCGGGGAGACGCGAAGCTTTCCACGTGGCTCTATCGCATCGCTTTGAACGAATGCCTGACGTTCCTTAACAAACAGCGTGCAGCAACCACTGTCTCGCTGGACGATCCCGAAGCCGATGTGTTGCAGAAGCTGGAAAGCGACCCTTACTTCTCGGGTGACAAAATCCAGATTACTCTGCAGAAAGCCCTGTTAACATTGCCGGAGAAGCAGCGCATGGTCTTCAACCTGAAGTATTATCAGGAGATGAAGTATGAAGAAATGTCCGAAATTTTTGGTACGTCGGTCGGAGCGCTGAAGGCTTCCTACTATCATGCCGTGAAAAAAATCGAGAAGTTTTTTGATGATGAACTTTAAACCTTTGCCACCAACCATAGTCTAATCTAAATGAAAGGAGAAAAGCTTATGAAAGAAGAAGATAATTTGCTGAAGAAAATTGGTACGGAGAATCCTTTCCGTGTGCCCGAAGGATATTTCGAAGGATTCACTTCAGACTTGATGAGCCGTCTTCCAGAGAAAGAAAAGACCGATATCCGTCGCGAACCCACTACGTGGGAAAGAGTGAGGCCGTGGCTCTACATGGCCGCCATGTTTATAGGCGCTGCTCTGATTATACGGGTCGCTTCGCCGGTAAATGAAAAAGTGCCCGAAGTACAGCAACAGGTAGCTGTCGATGATACAGAAACCGAGTTGGAGTATATCAGTACAGCCATAGACAATACGATGATGGACGACTATTCGCTGTATGTCTATCTGAGCGATGAAAGTGCAGAATAATCAATGTTTTAGTAAAGAATGACAATGAAAAAATTGAGCGTTTTAATGATTGCCTTGTTCGGCCTGATGCTTTCAGTATGGGCTGGTGACGGGACATGTCAGCAGTTGTCGCGCGAAGAATTCCGCGCCAAACAACAGGCTTTTCTGACTGAGAAAGCTGGACTGACTCGTGAAGAGGCTGCCAAGTTTTTTCCCTTATATTTCGAAATGCAGGACCGCAAGCAAAAGTTGAACGACAATGCGTGGAAGCTGTTACGCCAGGGTAAGAATGAGAATACAACCGAAAGTCAGTATGGTGAAATCTTGGAGGGCGTGTATGATGCACGTGTGGCTTCCAGCGAATTGGAACAGACCTATCTGAAGAAATTCCAGAAGATACTTTCTAACAAGAAAATTTATTTGATACAGCGTGCCGAGATGCGTTTTCATCGCGAACTGCTGAAAGGCATGCACGGCAAGAATGGTGGGAAACGGCCGGCTCAGAAAAAGTAATGTGCTGTTTCCAGTAAAGTAAACAGGCTGGTTTCAGTTTTCAAGAGGTAAGGGCCTTCCGATGCGAGTCGGAAGGCCTGCTTTTTTTATTCTTTTCTTTCCAGTTTCTTGGCTTCTTCCCAGATGGCATCCATTTCGGCCAGCGTCATGTCGTGCAGGTTGCGGCCTTCCTTGATGGTGTGTGCCTCGAGGTAGTTGAAGCGGCGGATGAATTTCTGGTTGGTGTGCTCCAGTGCATTGTCGGGGTTGATTTTGTAGAGGCGGGCGGCGTTGATGAGGCTGAACAGCACGTCGCCAAACTCTTCTTCGGCTTTCTGCTTGTCCATGTTGGCCACTTCGGCCTGAAACTCCTGGATTTCTTCCTTCACCTTGTCCCACACCTGTTCGCGCTCTTCCCAGTCGAAGCCTACGTTGCGGGCCTTGTCCTGTATGCGGTAGGCCTTGATGAGCGAGGGCAGGGCAGCGGGTACACCTGCCAATACACTTTTGTTTCCACCTTTTTCCTTCAGTTTCAGTTGCTCCCAGTTCTCCACAACCTGGGCAGCCGTTTCGGCCTTTTCGTTGCCGAAGACGTGCGGATGGCGGAAGATGAGCTTCTCGCACAGGCGGTCGCATACGTCCTTGATGTCGAAGTCGCCCGTCTCGCTGCCTATCTTGGCATAGAAGGCTACGTGCAGCAGGACGTCGCCCAGTTCCTTGCAGATGTCCTGCTTGTCGTCGCGCATCAAGGCGTCGCACAATTCGTAGGTTTCTTCGATGGTGTTGGGGCGCAGGCTTTCGTTGGTCTGCTTGCGGTCCCAGGGACATTTCTCGCGCAGTTCGTCGAGGATGTCGAGGAAGCGTCCGAAGGCTTCCATCTGTTCTTTACGGGTATGTTGCATGGTTCTTCAGTTTAAATTCTTTTTCGCAAAGGTACGAAGATTTTATGGATTTTCTGCGTTTCGTGCCGTTTCGTACGAGATGAGTAGCCCCACCACCTCGGAGTAGTTCTGGCGGCCGCTGTCTATCTTGTTGCCTTTCAAGTAGAGGTCGTAGATCCACTCCTGCACGGCACCTACCAACGGGCTGTACTTGGCCGACCAATAGGCTTGATGGTCTTTGGCCAGTTGGATGATTTCGGGGCGGATGCTCTCTACGAGTGCCTGGTAGGCAGCCTCGTCCATCAGGCGGCGGGCATTGTCCAACACGTGGAAGAGGATGGAGTAGTAGCCGCTGAAGCGCAGGGCGGGCACGCTGGAGCGGGTGCATACCTGATAGGCGTAGAAGTTGGCCTCCGCCTCGCTGGTGATGCCCAAGCGGTGGGCCAGTTCGTGGGCATAGGTGGCGGGATAGTCGGCAGGCAGCAGGTCGCCGTTCAGGGTGAACTCGCAGAAGAAGGGACCCATGCTGCCCGTGACGCCCACCATCGAGATGAGCGGGGTGAAGAGCATCGTCTTGGCCCGCGGACGGTCGGTCGTGGGCGGGAGCACACCCAGCGCAGGGCTGATGGCTCGATAGCCTTGCACCACTTCGTTGCGCACCACGTCGGTGTCGATGGTATCGACAGGGGTGTACGAAGCGTTCAGCCGCTCGATGTAGTCGTCCGTGAAGCGGGCGAAGTTCTCGGGCGTATAGGCCGTGTAGGCGATGCCCGTCCGCTGGTAGAAGTTGGGTTGCGAGTAGTTCAGTCCCCAGGCCAGGTAGAACCAGACGTAAATCCAGAGCAGGTACTCCACTTCGCGACCAGCGATGCGCCGCCAGGGCTTCTTGCGGCGGAGGCGGGCGTAAAAAGGCCAGACAACGAGCCAGGCAATGCTGAGGGCAATGAAGAGGTCGCCCACGGCGAAGGGGATGAGGTCGGACACGGCGGTCAGCACGCGGGCTATGGTGGGGTAAATGTATCGGGCGTAGCAGGCTCCGGCAGCTGGCAGGAGCTGAACGAGCCACACTATAAGTATCAGTGCCATCAGTACAAAGTGGCGCTTTTGGAGGTTTCGGCGTCGCCTGTACAAAGGTCGGTCGGGCCTCTTTTGTGTATTTCTTAAAGTGTTGTATGTCAGCATACTATCAGTTTATTTTAATTTGTCAAAAATAAACTGCCAGTTTAATGGCAATAAACTGTCAGTTTAATGCGTTTAAACTGTCAGTTTACTCCGTTTAAACTGAGAGTTTAAAGCCTTTGAACTGGCGGTACACTCCGCTTGAACCGGAGCAAAACCGTCGTCTCTGCGCAAAGATAGACAAATCTTTCCGTTGCTTTTGCCGATGGAAAGCAATAAATTACTAATTTTGTGGCCGAAAACCGTAAACAAAGTTCATTTATATAATATTTAAAGAGAAATGGAATTAGCAAGTAAGTACAATCCCGCCGACGTAGAGGGAAAGTGGTACCAGTATTGGCTGGACCATAAACTGTTCAGTTCGAAACCCGATGGCCGTCAACCGTACACCGTCGTCATCCCGCCCCCCAACGTCACCGGCGTGCTCCACATGGGACACATGCTTAATAATACCATTCAAGATATCCTGGTGCGCCGCGCCCGCATGGAAGGCAAGAACGCCTGCTGGGTGCCGGGTACCGACCATGCTTCCATCGCCACCGAAGCCAAGGTGGTGAACAAACTGGCCGCTCAGGGCATCAAGAAGACCGACCTGACGCGCGAGGAGTTCCTGAAGCATGCTTGGGAATGGACCGACGAACACGGCGGCATCATCCTGAAGCAGCTCCGCAAGCTGGGCGCTTCGTGCGACTGGGACCGTACGGCCTTCACCATGGACGAGAAGCGCAGCGAGAGCGTCATCAAGGTGTTTGTCGACCTGTATAACAAGGGGCTCATCTACCGCGGCGTGCGCATGGTGAACTGGGACCCCAAGGCGCTGACCGCCTTGAGCGACGAGGAAGTGATTTATAAGGAAGAGCACAGCAAGCTCTACTACCTGAAATACTACGTGGCCGACGACGACATGTCGGGCGAGACCGGTGCCGAAGGTGAAGTGGTTCACCGCGATGCCGAGGGCCGCCGCTACGCTGTAGTTGCCACGACCCGCCCTGAGACCATCATGGGCGATACGGCCATGTGTATCAATCCTGCCGACCCCAAGAACCAGTGGCTGAAGGGCAAGAAAGTCATCGTGCCCCTGGTAGGCCGTGTCATCCCCGTCATCGAGGACGACTATGTGGACGTAGAGTTCGGTACGGGCTGCTTGAAGGTGACACCTGCCCACGACGTGAACGACTACATGCTGGGCGAGAAGTACAACCTGCCGAGCATCGACATCTTCAACGACAACGGTACCCTGAGCGAAGCCGCCGGCCTGTACGTAGGTATGGACCGCTTCGACGTGCGCGAGCAGATTGAGAAAGACCTCGCCGCCGCCGGCCTGCTGGAGAAGGTGGAAGCCTACACCAACAAGGTGGGCTTCTCCGAGCGTACCAACGTGGCCATCGAGCCGAAGCTCTCCATGCAGTGGTTCCTCAAGATGCAGCACTTTGCCGACATGGCTCTGCCGCCCGTCATGAACGACGAACTGAAGTTCTATCCCGCCAAGTACAAGAACACGTACAAGAACTGGCTGGAGAACATCAAGGACTGGTGCATCAGCCGCCAGCTGTGGTGGGGACACCGCATCCCTGCCTACTTCCTGCCCGAAGGCGGATACGTGGTGGCCGAGACGCCCGAGAAGGCCCTCGAACTGGCCAAGGAGAAGACCGGCAAGGCCGACCTGAAGCTGGAAGACCTGCGTCAGGACGAAGACTGCCTCGACACGTGGTTCTCTTCCTGGCTGTGGCCCATCTCCCTGTTCGACGGCATCAACAACCCCGGCAACGAGGAAATCAAATATTACTATCCGACGAGCGACCTGGTGACAGGCCCGGACATCATCCTCTTCTGGGTGGCCCGTATGATTATGGCCGGATACGAATACATGGGCGACATGCCTTTCCGCAACGTGTACTTCACAGGTATCGTGCGCGACAAGCTGGGACGCAAGATGTCCAAGTCGCTGGGCAACTCGCCCGACCCGCTGGATCTCATCGAACGCTATGGTGCCGACGGTGTACGTATGGGTATGATGCTTTCGGCTCCTGCCGGCAACGACATCCTCTTCGATGACGCCCTGTGCGAGCAAGGCCGTAACTTCAACAACAAGATATGGAACGCCAG
>DXAV01000046.1 GCA_019116805.1 Candidatus Bacteroides merdavium
CATCCCATCTGCCACAACCTGTTACTCAACAACAACTGGATATCCTACTATGCCGAGCCGGGCGACACCGTCACCCTCTACCTGAACTGGGAAGACCTCATGGCACGCAGCCGGGCACGCGATAACAGCTATCCGCTCCCTCATACAGCCCATATGGGAAGAAGAGCCGACCTGTCTTACCTCGCCACTACGCTGAGCAAGTATTTTGAATATCCATACGCCAAACAGGACAAGGCGCAAAAGACACTGACGCCTGCCCAATTCCAGGAACAACTGAATCCCGTTGTAGCCCAATGGCAACAGCAGGCCGACTCGCTCTGCCGCCTCTATGCCCCTTCGCAAAAAGCCGCGTCGCTGATACGCAACCATATGAACCTCCAAAAAGGAAGGTATTTCCTCGATTTTCAATTGATGCGCAGTTTTTATGCACAGCAAGACAGCACCAACCAAGCACTGAAGGTACAGCCCGACGCTTCATACTACCATTTCCTAAAAGAGATACCTTTGGATGAACCGTCGGCATTGGCAGATTTGTCTATTGGAATCTTCATCAACCGCTTTGAGTTCATGAATCCCCTTTCCGCTGTCTATCAGGATCAGAAAAACTTGCAGAACGATGAAGCTTTCCAGGCTCTGTCCAGCGACGAAAGGATGTTGCAACTTCAACTGAGATTCTATGAGAAAAAAGACAGTATCATCAACAGCCTGTGCGCCACGCCCTCGCCATTGTTCTGGCAGGTAGCCTGTGTGCGTAACCTACGTTCTACGCTGTCCAATGTATTGAAGCGGCGACAGGATGCCGAAGTCTTCCTCAGCCGGATGGAGAAGACCCTTACCCATCCCTACCTGCGAACCACGGCCCGCAATCTGCTGGAAAAGCTGTGTCCCGAAACCCGACCTGCATCCTATCAGCTGCCTGAGGGGAAAGCCACCGACATCTTCCGCCGTATTATCGCTCCTCATGCAGGCAAAGTATTGTTTGTCGACTTCTGGGCAACCACCTGCGGTCCCTGTCGGGGAGGCATACAAGCCACGGCCGACCTGCGCAAGCAATACCGCAACCATCCCGAGTTCCAGTTTGTCTATATCACCAGCGAAAACGAATCGCCCGAGAAATCCTATACAGACTATGTGGAGAAGCATCTGAAAGGCGAGGCCTGCTACCGCCTGACGGACACGGAATACAAGTACATGCGCCAGCTCTTCCAGTTCAACGGTATTCCGCATTACGTTGTGGTGGAGAAAGACGGCAGCATCTCTACCGAGGAAGTGGGTACCCACAACCTGGCCGACTTCCTGAAACGGCGTTTCGGGGACAAACAATGAAACCGACAGCAGCATCGTGAAAATTGAAACAAAACCTAAAAAACAGAATCGGAGGCACCGCAAATGCCTCCGATTTTCTATCTTTGCGCCGCAAAAAATAAAATTGAGAACAACAGATATGGACGATTCAAACCCTCGAACGTGCAACAGTATTAACCCTTAACCGCGGACGGAGACCTTCTGCATCGCCAGCCTCCGTACGCAACCAAAGAAAGGAGGCTCTGACCGATGAGAAAGTATCTCTACAGCGAAAACGGCTTCATGGAGAAGCCAGTGTGGGCACCCGGCTGCTGGGTAAACGTAGAATGCCCCGACCAAGATGATTTCCAGTTCCTCACCCGCGAACTGAACGTACCCGAATCTTTCCTTGAAGACATCGCCGATGCCGACGAACGGCCCCGTACCGAAACCGAAGGCAACTGGCTGCTCACCATCCTGCGCATCCCCATGCAGAGCAGCAACCCGCAGATTCCCTTCATCACGGTGCCCATTGGCATCATTACCAACAACGACATCATTGTCTCCGTCTGCTATCACCAGACAGAACTGTTGCCGGACTTCATCCAGCATACGCGCCGCAAGAACATCTGCGTGAACAACAAGCTGGAACTGATTCTGCGCCTCATCTACTCCTCGGCCGTCTGGTTCCTGAAGTACCTGAAGCAGATAAACAACGAAGTGGCCAACGCCGAAAAGGAACTGGAAAAGAGCATCCGCAACGAAGACCTGCTGCGTCTGATGAAACTTCAGAAAACGCTCGTTTACTTCGACACCTCTATCCGCGGCAACGAGGTACTGATAGGCCGTCTGAAGAACATCTTCCAGAACACCGGCATGCTGGACATGGAGCTGCTGGACGATGCCATCATCGAACTGCGCCAGGCCTACAACACGGTGAACATCTATAGTGACATCCTCACCGGCACGATGGATGCTTTCGCCTCCATCATCTCAAACAACGTGAACGACATCATGAAACGCATGACGAGCCTCAGCATCACACTGATGATACCCACCGTCATTGCCAGTTTCTATGGCATGAACGTGGACATCCACTTAGAAAGTTTTCCCCATGCGTTCCTGTTCATCGTGCTGCTCTCGGCTGCCATCTCGGCAGGTACGTTTATTTGGTTCAGGCGTATCAAATGGTTCTGATGTTTCAATCGAAATTCAAAGAAAGTTGCCCATCACCCAACAGATTGAACGACAAACGGTGATAAGGTGTGGTGCCACGGGCGGCAATAGCTGCACGATGCTTCTTGGTTGGATAACCTTTGTTGTGGTTCCAGTCGTAGTAAGGGTACTCTTCATGCAGGCGGTTCATATAGTCGTCACGGTAGGTCTTGGCCAAAATCGATGCCGCAGCGATGGAGAGGTACTTGCCATCACCCTTTACCACCGTGGTATGAGGGATGTCAGGATAGGGTTTGAAGCGGTTGCCGTCGATGAGCAGGTGCTGGGGACGTATCTTCAGCTGGGCGACGGCACGGTGCATAGCCAGGAAAGAGGCGTTTAGGATGTTGATTTCATCAATCTCCTGCGGAGTGACAACACCGACGGCCCAAGCCAAAGCCTCACGTTCAATGACCTCGCGCAAGGCATAACGCTGGCGTTCGGTCAGCTGTTTGGAGTCGTTAAGCAGGTCGTTGCGGAAGTCTTGGGGCAGGATAACGGCAGCGGCATATACGGCTCCGGCCAGGCAACCGCGGCCGGCTTCGTCGCATCCGGCTTCCGTCAGATCAGCATTTAAATAGGGAAGTAACATGGCTTTATTCTCTTTTTTACACGATACAAAAGTACGAATAAAAAGTGATAAACAGAAAAATGTAGCAAAGTTATTGGCAGATAGGCGTTTTAGGAAGATGGCTTGAAAAAATGAAAGACAGAAAAAGCTATGAAAAAGCCAAGTTAGGAC